>CAJQKX010000350.1 GCA_905479025.1 uncultured Paraglaciecola sp. | reverse complement strand
TCAATTTCCCTGCTTCCAGCGACATTAAATACTCACCATTTGTAACTAAGCCGCCATTTAACACTAAAAAATCAGCCGTATCTAAACGCCACGAAGCTTCACGCAACGGGCCTGCGGGTAATAACAGATGATTACCACAGCGCCTTTTTCCGTCCATTACCACAATCTCAATATCTCTATTTAAAGCATAATGCTGCAAGCCATCATCACAAATAATCACATTACATTTATGTTTCTCGACTAGTTCCATCGCTCCTCTTGCTCGATTAGGATCAACGACCAAAGGGCAGTTAATGTGCTGGCGCATCAATATGGCTTCATCACCTACCCAATCAACTTTACTGACAGCATCTACCGACAAGGGATAACTGGCATTTTTCCCGCCATAACCTCGACTTAATACGCCAGGATGATAACCTTCTTGTTTTAAGCGCTTTGCCAAATACACCACTAGTGGCGTTTTCCCATTGCCACCTACACTGATATTACCCACCACAATGACTAGAGCGGGAATAGTCTGCGAAGGCTTAATCTGCAATCGAAATAATGACCTACGAACTCCAGACAATATCCAAAACAGTGCGGTTAAAGGTAATAACACAATAATGACTGGCCAATGGAACCAACTCGGTGAATACCACATGTTGTCAATCCAATTCACTTGACGACTAGCTCCTCACCAAATTGCATATGATATAATTGTGAATATGCACCATTTTGCGCCAGCAAACTTTGGTGATTACCTTGCTCTATAATTTCACCTGCTTCGACCACTAAGATCGTATCGGCATTTTCGATAGTCGACAACCTGTGTGCTACCACTATGCTAGTGCGATTTTGTTGCAGTTTTTCTAGTGCATCTTGGATCAATCTCTCAGATTCTGTGTCTAATGCTGATGTGGCTTCATCTAAAATCAAGATAGGCGCGTCTAATAACAATGCACGGGCAATAGCTAATCGTTGACGTTGACCACCAGACAACATGAAACCATTTTCACCTACTATGGTATCCAAGCCTTCTGGTAATTGTTCTAAAAACTCCATCACATGCGCTGTTTCAGCCGCTGCGAGTATCTGCTCGCGACTCACTTTACCTTCTGAACCATAAGCGATATTGTTGGCAATGGTGTCATTAAATAACACCACATGCTGTGATACCAATGCAAATTGTCGTCGTAGGTCTTTCAGTGGAATATTTCTTAGTAACACATCGTCTAATAATATTTCACCTGTTTGATTATCGTAGAAACGTGTCAGCAAACTTGAAATAGTGGATTTACCACTACCAGATCGGCCCACCAAAGCAAAGGTCTGCCCGGGTTTGACTGAAAAAGACAGATGTTTTATCGCGGCATGTTCTTTACTCGGGTAACTAAAAGTCACATCGTTGAAGTCTATTTTCCCCTGAGCCTTAGTAATACGTTGAGTACCTTTGTCTTCTTCGATTTGTTGATCTAACACATTGAAAATACTCACGCAGGCCGCCATACCTTTTTGGAATTCGCTGTTGACGGTAGTCAGTTGTTTAAGAGGTTTTAACAGCATGGTCATAAATACCACTATGCTAACAAATACGCCTGGGGTTAACGTTGCTACTAACCCAGGGGTACTGGCTACGTAAAGCACCACAGCCAGTGCGATAGAAGCAATCACCTGAATCGAGGAAACACTCAGAATTCTAGCCACAACTAATTTCATGTTTTGTTGACGGTTGTGGTTATTTTTGTCAGCGAAAGAGTCATTCTCTATATCTTGACCGCCAAACATTAACACCACTTTATGGCCTTTTAATACTTGTTCAACTGAAGAAGTTAACCCACCCATAGCATCTTGAATACGTCGACTGACTAATCTAAAACGCTTGCTAACCACTGAAACAATAACAGCAACTAAAGGGCCAATTAGGATAAAAATAAGTGACAATTGCCACGATTTATAAAACATCGCAATTAGTAAGCCTATAACTAACGCACCTTCACGAACAAGAATGATCAGTGCCCTACTTGACGCATTAGCAACCTGCTCTGTGTCATAAATAACTTTAGAAATTAGTTGGCCTGTACTGTTGTTGTCATGAAACTCCACAGGAAAGTGGATGTAACGGCTAAACAATTGTTGACGCATACGCATCACCACATGGTTACCTATCCACGAAACCGAATAGGTTCCAAGAAAATTCAAAATACCTCTGAAAATAAATATAGGCACAATAAAATAAGCTGCCAAACGCAAATATTCATAATCGCCTTGACCTAGGCTATCGTCAACTAGCGTTTCAAGCTGGGCTAGAACCAATACATCAATCACTGAATAGCCAACCATCCCCATAATAGCTAAAGCAAACGCCAGTTTATAATCTTTAAGGTAGACGCGAAATCGTCTAAATATTGAAGATGGTTCTTGAGGATCCAAATTTGTGTGTGTGCTCATTAAATAACTTTTTTCTGGTGTAAGGCAAGAACGTCTTTATTGTAACCGTTAGGACGAAATTCCCCAACTATCAAGAGGATATTTATTATAGGTGTGGTGAATTTGCATACCAATAAGGATACATATCCTGTCTAAAGGTTTTGACTAGAATGGCTTTAGGTGAATCATACTCAATAATAAAAGACACTTGGCCTGAGTCAGACGTTGCGAAGTATTTGCTTTGTGTGCCCTTGTTATCGTTTACCTGCTCGAATCTGTCTAACACTTCTCGCCTAGGGAAACGCCAACGATTTAAAAACCCTTGACTAAAAATGACGTATTCAGCCCCTACTCTTTCAATAAATTCACTTGAAGAAGACGTATTACTGCCATGATGAGCCGCCATCAAAATATCAGCTTTTAATTGTTTTGGATATAATTCCACCAGCTGCTGTTCGATGCTTTTATCAATATCACCGGGTAACAAAATACTGTGAAATTTATCAGATACTTTGATGACACATGAACCATTGTTGTTGCTGTAATTAAATGCATTGTCTGGCCATAGGGCTTCAATCTTCAAACCTTGCCAATTGATAGCAAACTGTTGCTGACACCTATCTTGATTAGTTAAAACCTGTGATACCTGAATACCTTTGAGTAATTGCGGCAAACTTCCAGCATGATCATTATCTTGGTGACTGATAAACACTAAGTCTACTTTTGATAGTCCTCTAGCCTGCAATATAGGTAACAACACACTGTCGGCCATATTAAAGCCAGAAGGGTAACTTGCCCCTACATCATAAACGATGGCATGCTGGTTTTTACTAATCATCACAGCCAACCCCTGCCCCACATCTAAAACGTCAACCTGCCAAGTATGGGTTGTTTGAGGTAATAAATGGCTGATCAGCGGCAGCAGCAACACACAAAGATACTTTTTATTTATCCCAAAAGAAGGTAAGCAACAACCCAACACAAACAGGAATACAAAAAACCACACTGCACCTGGGAACGACTGAATAGTAAAAAATGAAGCATTGAGCTGTAACGTAAAATCAAGAAAAGTCAGGCTATAACTCAGCATATGGTCTGCTAAAGAAAATAACGCAAAAGCCCAATCAGAATTGAATGCTAAACAGATTACTGCTAGCAAGCAAAGAGGTACCAAGATCATCGTCACTGCAGGTACGGCGATTAAATTAACGAAGGGGGAAACGGTTGAGATATAAGAAAATTGCCAAGCCACTAATGGCAACATCAATACAGTCAAACATAATTGCACTTTGACCATGGCGGACAGTACCGCTAACAAAGAAAAATCACTTTTTTTAACCGGCCATCGCCAAAACACAAAACAAATAATGCTCACTGCACAAAAGCTTAACCAAAAACTCAAACCAAATATGCTTAGAGGGAATAATAATATAAAGCAGGTAAGCGACAACAAAATTAATTTTTTTGCTCCAAGATGTTTATTGCATAGAAAAAACACACTAAACAGAAGCAACATCAGCCATGCTCTCAGTGTAGGCAAACCAAAACCAGCTAAAGCTGAATAAGCCAAGGTGGGAAAAAGTGTCAAAAACATGGCCATGTTATGCAAGTTAATATGATGTAAAGAATAAAATCTGCTGATCAACACACCACCGACCCAAGCTATCAACACATAACTGAGACTTGCAACCAAGGCCAAATGTAGACCTGAAATGGCAATAAGATGTGCCACCCCAGTTTTTTGAACTAAATGCCAGTCTTGCGGTTGCAACAATCCTCGATAACCAAACGTCAGTGCAGCTAGCCAAGACTGATGGGGTAAAAAAAAGTCTAACATTCGATTC
>CAJQKX010000349.1 GCA_905479025.1 uncultured Paraglaciecola sp. | reverse complement strand
TTCAATTAATCCAGGAATGAGTGGTGGGCCAGTGGTTAATAAAAATGGTGAGGTGATGGGGGTTAATGTAGCAACAGCAGGCAACCAAATTGGTTTCCTTATTCCATTGGAAAAAATTCAAGCGCTGTTAAAAAGCCAAGATGCACAAGTGTTAAAAAGTGAACAGTTTAAACCTCGCATCCAGACACAATTACTAGCTAATCAGAATAAGCTATTTTCCTTGTTAAATAACCAGACTTGGCAGACAACTGAATTAGGTGACGCGATAATCCCGTCGAAGATAACCGACTTTATCTCATGTTGGGGTGGCTCTAATACCAGCGATAAGGAGGCGTTATATTTGTCGGTAGAAAACCGTTGTCAGTTAGATGAACAAATATATTTGCACCATGAGTTACGCACTGGCGGGGTTGAAGTAGAATTTGAATGGTTAGATGGTAAATCCTTGGGCGAACATCGTTTCTATAATTTTTATTCACAAAGCATCACAGGTGCTGGTGCGGGCAACAATGCGACTAAAACAGATGTCACCAATTTTATTTGTGAACAAGATAAAGTGACCAACATCAATGTTGTGACCAATAAAACAGTAATGTGTTTAAGGGCTTACAAGGATTTTGAAAAACTCTATGATGTGCTTTTTGTTGCAGCCACACTTGATCATAGCCAACAAGGTTTGATTAGCCATTTCACGCTGGCTGGCGTTAGCAAAGAGTCTGCTTTGGTATTCACTCAGAAATTTATGGACGCAATAGCATGGCAATAGTTTTAGAACTGCTTTCTCGAAAAAACATTCCACTTAAACATTACAAATTTGAGCAAGACTATGTGTGTGTAGGTCGTGATTTTAATAATGACTTACGTTTAGACGACCCTTATGTTTGTCCTAGTCACATGTTGGTAGCCATTGATCCTG
Organism: uncultured Paraglaciecola sp.; assembly: GCA_905479025.1. The sequence continues at coordinate 6,456 of CAJQKX010000349.1, read as the reverse complement.
AAACGGGCAAGCTGATGGTCAATGACTGTCAGTCAACCAATGGCATCAAAGTGAACAATAAATTTGTCAGGCAAGCCACACTTAACTCACACGACATCATAAAAATTGGCCGCACGCGTTTAAGAATAATCGATACTAAAGTGCCTTTAGCTGAGGCTATACCTTTAAGCGAATTGGAAGACAACCTTAGCTGGTTAAACCAAAGCTTTTTAGCTATTTGTCTGTCGTTTTTTTGTTTGAGCTTTTTATTACTATCAAAACACTTGGGCAGTGTGCAAGAGTTTAGTTTGATTAAATCACTTCCCTCTGAGCTAGGGCAATTGGCCGTTTTTTGTTTATGGCCATTAACCTTTGCAATTTTAGCCAAAGTCGTCAAAAAAGAGAGCCATATTGTTAGCCAATTCAGTCTAACGTTATTGGTTATTCTACTCGTCAACGGGCTCATTTTATTACAGAAGATAGCCATCTTTAATATCAATCCTGGGACATGGTTTACGTGGATTGAATTGGTTATATTTGCCACCCTTGTTGCTAGTTTCATCTGGTTGAGTCTATTTATTGCATTTCATCAAACCAATCATAGGCGTAACATCATCGCATGTTCGATTACCTTCATGATACTCGCACCTATTTATGCTTTGGGATTTTTAAACACCGATGAATTTAGTCCTCGACCTCACTACAACCCGTTACTATTACCACCCACTTACAATATAACGTCTGCGTCACAAACGGATAAATTCATTGTTCACGCCAACAGTTTATTCACTCAAGTCGATAAGCTTAAAGTTAAATAAACGCTTAGCTTTAAGGCAAATTTTAAAGCCATTAAATACGGGAACCATGCGATGCATCGACTACTTTTGACTAAGATGACTAAACCTTTAAGTAGTCGAATTTCCTGGGAAGGCCCGCTTAAATTCCTTTAAACTCCCGCTGAAAATATGTGTGGAACACATATTAATAACCGTAGTTTGGCCTATGGTGAATAACATGGAGGGTATTCGTAATCCGTCATTTTGAGGTGATATTGGTATATGTGTATTTTGTTTGTAGCTGTCAATCAGCATAAAGACTACCCGTTAATTATTGCGGCTAACCGTGACGAGTTCTTTAATCGAGGTACATCTGAATCACACATTTGGGACTCTGAACATGGCATTATTGCTGGCAAAGACTTGCAAGCAGGTGGCACATGGATGGGGATCAATAAATATGGCTATGTCGCATCTCTAACCAATGTTCGCGACCCACAAAAAATACGGGCAGATGCTGTGACACGGGGTGAGCTAGTCAGTCACTATCTGCAACAACCTGAAGACAGATATCATCAAACACTAAGTACCCACAAAGATAACTACAATGGGTATAACCTACTGTTTGGAAAATGGGATAATTTATCCGTTTATAATAATCATTTAGATCAACTTCAACCGCTAACAGATGGTTATTATGGATTATCCAATGCAAATCTAAATAGCCCTTGGCCAAAAATCAATAAGGGTGTCAGTAAATTACAAGAGTATTGTCAGGATGGCCACGAAATCAATCCAGAGATATTATTTACACTATTGCGAGATAAAAGTCTCGCTGTTGATGAAGATTTACCCGAAACAGGTATACCTATTGACTGGGAACGACGTCTGTCGTCTATTTTTATCCTAGGCGATGAGTATGGCACTCGCTCCTCCACTGTATTAAAAGTGGATAAACAGCAAAATGTGCAATGGTACGAACGTACCTACGACAATTCAGCGAGATGTACTTCCAGCCAGATTTTTCATTTCAGTATAGATTAGTCATAATTAAACTCGAATTTTGTTGTGCCAGTGGCATAATGAACAATCATTATCTAAGCAACCAATTTAGCATTAAGGAACATCATGTTTGAAGTATTGCCCCAGCTTCCTGCCGATCCAATTTTAGGATTGTCTGCTGCATTTAAAGCCGACACAAACCCTCATAAAATTGACTTAGGTGTAGGCGTCTATAAAGACGAACAAGGCCACACACCTATTCTCGACTCTGTGGCCAAAGCACAAACCATTCTTTTGGGAAAAGAAAACTCTAAAAGCTATATTACTCCCCAAGGAGTACAGGGTTTCATAGATGGCATGTTACAACTCATGCTCGGCAAAGACAGTCCTGCTTTATTAGCCGACCGAATAGCCGCAGTGCAAGCTCCTGGTGGCTGTGGTGCGTTAAGAATCTTATCCGAATTAATCAAGCGCTGCGACGAGAAAACTACAGTCTGGGTCAGTGACCCCACTTGGGCCAACCATATACCGCTGATTGGCAACGCTGGTTTAGCTATTCAAACTTATCCTTACTTTGATAAAACCAATGCCAGTATCAATTTTGACGCCATGGTCGAATGTCTTGGTCAAGTCAAAAAAGGCGATGTGGTGTTATTACATGGCTGTTGTCACAATCCCACTGGCGCAGATCTAACCAAAGAACAGTGGCAAGTAGTATTAGAACTAGCGCAAAAAACAGGTTTCATTCCTTTTGTTGATACCGCATACCAGGGTTTTGGTGATGGTTTAGAAGAAGATGCCTACGGAATGCGGTTGTTAGTCAACAACTTGCCTGAAGTGATTATTGCTGCTTCTTGCTCTAAAAACTTTGGTTTATACCGTGAGCGAGTGGGTATTGCGGTGATGGTTACAGAAAACAGTACAATCCGCCAAGCCATTCAAAGCCAAATTCAGTCCATTGCAAGAGGTATCTACTCTATGCCTCCTTCATATGGTGGCGCACTTGTCGATATTATTTTAAATGACGAAACCTTGCGTCATGAATGGATGGCAGAAGTCGAGGCGATGCGAAGTCGTATGCAAGATCTTCGTTCATTACTGGTTTCAAAAATGAATGAGTACGGTTCAAGCAAAGATTTTGAATTTGTTAAAAAGCAAAAAGGCATGTTTTCATTTTTATGTATTACACCACAGCAAGTGCAAGCTGTTCGTGACCAACATAGCGTGTATTTTGTTGGCTCTAGTCGTGTGAACATTGCAGGAATTAGCAAATCCAACGTTGATAAATTAGCCAAAGCATTGGTATCTGTTATCTAGTGATGCTTCTAGTTTCATATAAAAAACCCGGTATTAACCGGGTTTTTTAGTTTATAAACATCACTAATCTATTGGTTTAGAACTTTCAACTCTACATTTAAGTTTTTGACCGGGTCTAAATGTGACCACTCGTCTCGCCTTAATTGGAATGTCTTCCCCAGTTTTAGGATTTCTACCGGGTCTTTCATTTTTTTGTCTTAAGTCAAAATTACCAAAGCCCGATAATTTGACTTGTTCCCCGGACTCTAGAGCTTCACGCACTTCTTCAAAGAAAGTTTCAACTAAATCTTTAGCATCACGCTTGTTGATCCCAAGTTTTTCAAATAAATGTTCTGCCATTTCGGCTTTGGTTAACGCCATACCGTCAATCCCTCAGAGATGCTTCAAACTTTTGAGGCAACGTGGCTAAAATGCCATCAACTGTTGCCTGAATGTCGCTTTCTTCTAGTGTTTTAGTTTTATCTTGTAAAATAAGTGAAATTGCTAGGCTTTTCTTCCCTTCGGCAATTCCCTTCCCTCTATACACGTCGAACAAGTTTAGGCCAACTAATTGATTTGCGCTAGATTTTTCTATGCAATTCAAAATATCGCCGACTACTTTATCATCGTCTACTACGATTGCAATGTCACGTCGATTTGCAGGAAATTTTGAAATTTCTTGCGCTTGAGGTAATTTTTTTACTCCAAAAGCACTAATTTCCAGCTCAAATGCAAAGCTTCGTCCATTTAACCCTAACGATTTTTCAAACTGAGGGTGTATCGCTCCCATATATCCGAGCAACGTATCACCTATGAAAATTTGCGCACATTGACCAGGATGTAATGCACTATGATTGGCACTTTCGAAACGATAACCCTCTACTCCAGCGCAATTAAGTAAATTTTCGACGTCTGCTTTGACATCAAAGAAGTCAATTGATCGGGTTGCGTTATCCCAGTTTTCATCCGCCACTAAACCACAAACCACACCACTAATAACTAGTTCTTGTTTTACACCCGTTTTTTCACTGTTATCAGGAATAAAACGTAGTCCCGACTCAAATAATCTAACGCGGCTTTGTTGGCGTTTTTGATTGTACGATACACATTGTAATAGTCCTGTCCATAAACTCACCCGCATAGTCGACATTTCAGAAGAAATGGGATGAGGTAACTGTAAACCTTCCATTTCTGGGTACAACAGCGTTTGTATTTTTGGGTCAACAAATGAATATGTTATGGCTTCTTGGTAGTCACTTTCGACCAAGGTGTTTTTCAGTTGATTTAACTGGACTTTTTGTTCTTGATGCTGCGACATTTTTAAACTTGCAACAGGTGCAATATCAGGGATCTGATTGTATCCATATACCCGAGCGACTTCTTCAATTAAGTCTTCTTCGATACTAATATCAAACCGATAAGGTGGCACACTGATTTGCCACACTTGTCCCTCAAAAGAAACACTGAAACCTAAGCGCTTAAAAATGTCGGTAACGGTATCGGCATCAATTTCAATACCCAGCACTTTTGTTAAGCGACTGTGCCTTAACGAAACCGAACGATTATTTGGCACACAGGCGTTATCTATCGCTTCAATCACAGGGCCTGCATCACCACCAACAATATCAAGCAACAATTGTGTGGCTCTTTCCATAGCAATCATTTGTAACTGAGGGTCGACACCTCGCTCATAACGATGAGATGCATCAGTATGCAAACCATATTGGCGCGCTTTACCCATAATAGCATCAGGTGCAAAGAAGGCACTTTCAAGGAAAATATCTTGACTCTTGTTTGACATACCAGAGTCAAGGCCACCAAATATACCAGCCATGGCCAAGGCCTTATTCGTATCGGCAATCACTAATGTATTGTCCTGAAGCGTCACTTCATTGCCATCTAACAAGGTGAGCTTTTCATCTTGATTTGCAAATCGAATAACGACGTCGCCTTCAATTTTGTCATTGTCAAAAGCATGCATGGGATGCCCAAGCTCTAACAGCACAAAATTGGTAATATCCACCACAGGATCAATACTTCTGACGCCACAACGCCTGAGTTTTTCAACCATCCATAAAGGTGTTGGTACAGCAAGATTAATATTCTTAATCACTCGGCCTAAGTAACGAGGGCAAGCTTCAGGCGCAAGTAATTCAATGTTACGGGTATCGGTAATACTGGGAGTAACTGCAGGAACTGGCGGTTCTATTACTGACGTTTTATTCAGCACCCCCACTTCACGAGCTAGGCCTTTAATACCTAAACAATCGGCACGGTTAGGGGTTAAATCTACTTCAATAGTCACATCGTCAAGTTGTAGATACTCTCTAATATCTTCACCAATCGGCGCGTCTAAAGGTAACTCTAAGATGCCATCATGATCGTCAGTGATACCGAGTTCAGAAAAGCTACACAACATACCAAACGAAGGCTGACCACGCAGTTTAGCCTTTTTAATTTTGAAGTTGCCGGGTAACACTGCTCCCACTTTTGCCACGGCGACTTTAATGCCTTGACGACAATTAGGTGCACCACAAACAATATCTAAGAGTTCGTCGTCACCTGCATTAATTTTTGTTATTTGTAATTTATCTGCATCAGGATGCTGGCCACATTCCACCACTTCACCCACAACCACACCAGAAAACTCAGCGGCTACAGGCTCAATACCATCAACTTCTAAACCGGCCATACTTAATTGTTCTGATAAATTATCTGTCGATACAGATGGATTGACCCATTCTCTTAACCACTTTTCACTAAATTTCATATTTTAGACCCGACCTAATTAAATTGCTTAAGAAAACGAAGATCGTTTTCAAAGAAGGCACGTAAATCATTCACTTCGTAACGCAACATAGTTAAGCGTTCTACACCCATACCAAAGGCAAAGCCGGTGTAAATTTCTGGATCAATGTTGACCGCTTTCAGTACATTGGGATGTACCATTCCACACCCCAAAACCTCTAACCATTTACCATTTTTCCCCATCACATCGACTTCTGCAGAAGGTTCAGTAAAAGGAAAATACGAGGGCCGAAAACGTACTTGTAAGTCTTGTTCAAAAAAGTTGTTTAAAAAGTCGTGTAAAATACCTTTAAGTTCTGCAAAACTGACATTTTTGTCAACCATCAAACCTTCAACCTGATGAAACATAGGTGTGTGAGTTTGATCATAATCATTTCGATACACTCGACCAGGCGAAATAATCCTAAGAGGAGGCTCTTCCACTTCCATAGTTCGAATTTGCACCCCTGATGTTTGAGTACGCAGCATCACATCAGGGTTAAAATAAAAGGTGTCGTGATCTGCGCGAGCGGGATGGTTTGCAGGAATATTTAATGCGTCAAAGTTATGAAATCCGTCTTCTACCTCTGGTCCAGTCTTTACGCTAAAACCCAAC
>CAJQKX010000348.1 GCA_905479025.1 uncultured Paraglaciecola sp. | reverse complement strand
CATTTACGCCGCCGAAATCAATCAAATCTAAGGCCATGGTTTCAATTCCACCTGGCTTTAAGTGTTGAACGACATGAACGACTGTTGTCACAATGCAGGATTCTTAGGTATCAATACACCAGGGATGCGGCTGATGACTTGTACGTTGGTTAATGACTGTAGCTGATCGCATCGACGTAAGCGTGTATCGGTAACCTCAAGCAAGATGGCAAAACCGCTGCCCAAAAATACTCCACCTATTAATCCAGCAATAATAAAAAAGAAAAGAGGCAGGTTAGATGAATAAACAGGGGTATAAGGTATATCAACAATTTGGACGCGTTTTTCTTGTTGGAACATGCTTAAAGAGCCTGTAACGCGTGCCATTTCATGACGCTGTAACAGTTCTTTATAGAGTGCACGGTTCACGTCCAGATCACGCTCTAATTTATTAAATTTACGTTCGTGGTCACCAAAATCTTGAGTTTGCTGTTTTAATTTATCGATCATGCCCTGAAGGCTAACAATCTCGGCTTTAAGTGATTCATCTTTGCTTTGTGCCAGTTGTAAATTGGTGAGTTGTGAGATGAGTAATGTTTGATTTTCATTATCTTGGTTCACTGACGCGTTTGTAGCTATATCCCATAATTGATCAGTATTGATGAGACCTTTTGTGCTATCCAAAGTCTGTTGACGTTCGCTCTCTAAACGACGGAGATCTCTCATAGCGCCTTGTATTTTGCTATGTGAATCAGTGTAGCGAGTTTTCCATAATGCTAAATCACTACGGATTTTGATAATTTTATCTTCAATGTTTCCAACAATAGGATTGGTTTTAGAGAGTTGGTTAGCTAAAGTGCTAAGGATTTTTGTGGCACCTGCTAATTCAGCTTGTCTTTCAGAAAGTCTCTGTTCTAATTGGGCGCGTCTAGCTATATTGGCGATATGCGCTTCAGGTAAGTCGTCACTGTTGTTATCTTTAAATTCGGCAAGTGCGAACTCGGATTTATCAAGCGCTAGGCGGCGAGTCTCTAACTGTTCAGAAAGGAATAAGCTTGAGCTTTTCATTGATGAGCGTTCAGGTGCTAGTAGCTGTTCAATAAAATGACGACTCACAGTATCTAACGTTTCTTTCATGCCATCAGGTTGATGAGATTTCAACTCAATACGAATCAAGTCCTTGCCTGCTAACTCTATGGAAAGGTCTTTTGATAATTCGACAATAGCTTTGTCGTATTCCTTTGTTGGTGCGTCAGCAGCAATATAGCCACGCTCTTCAGCAACTGCCCCTAGAATACGTCGACTATGTAATAGTGTTTGTAAGCCATTCATTCGCTCTTTCAGCTTAGATGACACGGCTAAGTCTTCTAAAAAAGGATTCATATTGGCGGTTTCTTGAATCAACATACTGGTATGAGATGAGTAATGCCTGGGGCTTAGAGTGCCCACCGCAAGACCCAATAGAGGCAAAATCAGTATAGGTAATGCAATCACATAACGGTGACGCCAGGCGCCTGTTAAAATGTTAAATACTATGTGGGTAATTGGGTTCATAAAAGATCTATCCATTTTGATACTTGATCCGCTTGCGACGACCATGTTTGGTCGCTAACGGCTAGTTGTTGATGAGGGTTGATGTCTTTAGGTATTGAATTGGTTAACGCTAGCACCAATTCTTCTGCAGTTTTGACTGCAGTAACAAATTCTAAATAGGGTGATATTGCTGGAAAATCTGTACTGATAACCGAGCGCCCTGAAGCAAGGTACTCACGAAGCTTTAATGGGTTACAGTGTTCAATTTGCTGATTTTTTATAAAAGGCAATAAACAGGCTGTCCAATGCTGAACATAACTGGGAAGCAGGTAGTGAGGTTTTGGCCCTAAAAAAGTGACGTTGTCGAATCCTTCAAGCTCAGTTATATCAATGACTGCAGCGCCAATAAAGACAAAATGCCAATGGGGGAGCCTAGCAATTGCTTGAGTTAATAGCGCTAGGTCTAACCATTTTGATATGCTGCCATAAAAGCCGGCAATAGGCCGCCCATCATCAACTAAGTCTTTAGCTCGCTCGGTAGGTGTAGAAAATAAGGGGTAGTCAACGCCATGAGGGAGTATTTTGGTTTTTTCAGCTGGAAAGTGAGCCGCTAAGGTTTCGCTAGCGGCAATAATTAAATCAGCTTTTTCTACAAGTTTTTTTTCATGTTGACGGACGCTTTTATAGTCAACGCCAGCAAGACTTGAAAAATCATCGCCGCAATAATAAATCAGTGCCGAATGCTCAATATTGTCAGCCACATCAATGGCTGTGGGTAATGACATCCATAAAATAGGTGCGTGCAGTTTAGCTTTTTTTATTACCGGTTTAACTTGCGCAGTTATAAGCTCACGTGCAATTTTACGTTCTAGTTTGTAATGCGGTGCTGGAATAGTTTTTGGATTTACTATATGGAAATTATCATTAGGTAAGCCGGATTGATGAGAAATACTATGCGTATCAGAATTTATTTTATGCCATATACGCTTGATGTCATGCAGAGATACTGTCGTTGCCGCAGGAAGCGTTG
>CAJQKX010000347.1 GCA_905479025.1 uncultured Paraglaciecola sp. | reverse complement strand
CCCAACTTCGGCAGCACCACCTGATTGACGGTCACTGATACCTGCAAACAAAAACAGTGAAGCTAATACGAGCGCGCCACATATTATTAGCAGTGTTTTTGATGCGACTCTTCGCCAAACAAATACAGTGATAACAGCGGCAACACCAAGTAAACCACCACGGCTTTGGGTTGCAATAATGGCAAGAATAAGCACGATAGCGGTTACAACGCCAAATAGACGCTGAGGTTTTGATAGGCCGGGAGATAATATTAAAGCTAACGCAAATGAAAAAGGAAATAACAGCACCAGTGAAAGATCATTGGGGTCGCCTAAAACAGATCCGAAATCCCGACCAATCGTGACTCGTGTTCCTTCAACAAGACCAATGCTATAGAACTTATTGTAAAGGGCGGCTAGGCCAACGAGTAATCCTGAGAATGTGACCAAATGCAATGACAGTGAGAAATCACGTGCTGTACGTGTTAGCCACACTATAGCAAATGTCATGACAATAATTTTCCAGTAGGTGCTGGTGAAATAATCTAAAGCCAGTGGTCTATTTGTCGCTAAAGCGATGCCCAGTATAACGAAAACAAAAAACAGCGATGCTTTTTTAAGCTCAGGTGTCCAATAGATTGTTAGTTTCTTGGTGACTGCTACTTGCCAGATTAAGGCCGTTAAGGATGCAATGGATAGTAAGAGAGGTATCCTGAATGGCTCCAATTGAGGAAAGACTTCATGAAGCCGAAAGAAGGAAAATAATACAAATAATAGCACCATTAAAAACGGTTGCTTCAAAACAAATAAAATGACTAAAGGCAAAGCTCCCACTGCAATAGCAATCGCCGGATGAGGGAGAAAAACCCAGGTGATAGCAAGAGGAATACACGCTGTTAGAATTATTATTAGAGGCTGTCGAAGCTGGTCTTTAACGTTAATCTGAATCATTGCGCGCTCATTTTAAGGGAAAGTAATTTGAGTAGGAAGGCCGCTAAGCCGACTATTAATGTGCCGGTGAGTAAGTATATTATTTGCAAGAAAAACTCTGATGTCATTGAGCCCAAGACAATGACTGCAATGCTCAAACAGCTCAAAAGTAATAAAGGTAATTTAGGATAGGGCAGCGGTAGAAAATATTGACTGGTGTAAAAAAACAATAGAAGGCGTGTTATTTGTGCCGCGAGCAATCCATAAATGATGCCCCATACCGCATGATTGGGTGTCAATAACAGCATCATTGAAATACCAATGCTGGCAGCAATAATATTGATCACCAATTGAGACGAGGTTGTCTCACCGGTAAAGCAACCAATATTAACTAATTCAGCGATTTCTTTGCATGCCATTGCAATAACAAGACCCACTACATAGTGTGCTGAAATGGCATAGGTGTCGGGCAACAGCCAAGCAATTAATAATGGTGATGACAAGCCAACAAGGACAGAAAGGATGAGCGTTAATGAGATGCCTATAGTGACAAATTTAGCCACTTCATGTGGACCATCTTGCTGCTTAATCACAATAAAGCGTCGAGGCGACCACCACATGTTAAAAGGCTGTAATAGCAATACTAAGGCTATAGAGAATTTTGCCGCGACACTGAAATGAGCGACATCGGTTAATGTGGCGTGATCAGCTAGGATCCAACGATCTAATCCATTAAATCCAAACGCGACAATGCCGCTAGCAACTAATGGCGTGCTATAGATTAAGAGTTGATAAATATTTTTTAAGTTCACATTGAGTCGGGTATCTTTTATTTGTAAATAAATAAGGATCCCAGCAGTTAGAACAGCAGCAACAAGTGTCGATTCTAAAATTTCTGTTACACCGCCACCTAGCCACAACATATATGCGACCAAGAGTGCTTGTAACAAGGCTCTACCTAAGGTGATAGCTGAAAATTTATAGACACGATCATGCAGTCTTAGCCATCCTAGTGGGATGGCAATACAGCCTTCTAAAGAAAGGACTAAAAAAGTTAATTGTATTTCGTAAACACTCGGATTGCCCGGTAGATAATTCGCCACTATGCTGGCTAAATGCCATCCACATAAAGCCGCACAGAGACCAATAAAAATAGCTAGGCTAAAAATATTTGCAGCTATACGTTTACGTTCGTTAGGGTCCTCTGATCCGCTCACAAAACGAAACAGGGTTGCTTCTAAGCCCATGCCAACCAAAACACTGCCAATGACTGCTAGGCTACTAATAATTTCAAGTCGACCAAAGTCATCTGCTGTAAGAAAATAAGTGAAAATTGGCAGCATAATTAATGAAACGCCTTTCATTAACGCAATGCTGAACCCATACATTAATGTATGTTTTAGTCCTCTAGGTAATCGACTGATCATAGCGATAATTCTGCTGTTATTTACGTGTTCATTAAATGTCTAGATCTGCGTTATGACTTATCTCAAGTTTGGAGATTTTTTGGTATGAGTGAATTAATTCAGGCATGACCACTTGCGTAGAGAATCTTTGCTTAATCGTACTTTGCGCTGCGTGTTTGCATTGCTCTTTTTTGCTTGAATTCATCTCTAGCCATTGTTGAAAATATTGTGATAACGGTTCAATTCTTGTCGGCTCTACAAGCCATCCATTTTCATTGGATTTTATTAAGTGACTCAAGGCGCCAACATCAAAGGCCATAACGGGTATGCCTCGGCCCATGGCTTCTAGTGCGGCCATAGGCAACCCTTCGAAACGAGAAGGCATAACTAACAGTCCGATCTCAGACCAAACTGAGGTCATGTTATCTTGTTGTCCGTGAAAGTGAACATTGTTTGATGCTGATTTTTTTAATACTGGTTCTAACGTGCCAGTGCCATAAATATGAAAGGATTCGTTAGGAAAGCAACGAGCTAATTGTAGATAAATATCGGGTCCTTTTTCATGGCTTAACCGGCCAACAAAGGCCACTTGCTTACCTTTAGATATTTCCAACGTTTTAGTCGCAATAAAGTTTTTGACGATATCTGCATCAACCTTCAAACGCTGTCCTATTTGAGGGCTAACAACATACACTTTATTTGCTAGGCCAGCACTGTATCGATCTAGAAGATTGGATAACGCTAGCTTGCCATAAAGGCGTTCACCCGAATGATAAGTTGATACAACTGGAGTCGAGGTTAATCGTGCGCATAGCCGACCGAATATTCCTGCTTTATAACCATGAGTATGGATCAACACGGGAGATACTTTACGGATTTCATTCCATAGTAAACGTATCGAACCATCAAGTGAAATAGTTTTAATCTGCTTGTCTTGTAAGGCGACTCTTAAAGGGTGGGTTCCATAGTTATTTAAGAAAACAACTTGGACATTGATATTGTATTGTTTTAACCCAGCGGCCAGCTCTAGCACATGAGTTTCAATGCCACCTGAATGTCGACTATCTAATAAAAGCCACAGTGGACTATTGATTCTTTCCACAGGTTCAGCTCCTTAGCAAAGCGTATTAGTATTATTATGTACAATGCAAGATCAATGCCTGCCGTGTTTTACGTGGTTTATCCTAGCCAATAGCCAAAAATAGCTGCAAATCGCAACAGTAAATCACCATAGCTGCAAATTGCGAATTTAAGTACTCGTTCACCTTATTAACGACAACGTAAAATAATCCATTAAATTGAGAACAAACTTTGTTGGCCAGTTAAATGTCGCTAAAACTAAAGAGAGGTCGTTATGTCGTTAGACCTTAATGGCTTTATATATCCGCCTCAGGACTTTTAAGACTTATTTATAAGGCGTACATTAAGAGTGCTCTACACATCCATGCGTCACGATGTGCTGGCAGCGCAGGCTCGAGAGGAGGATCTTGAGCCACACTACCGCATTGCTCACAGGTTTCAATGTTGATGTTAAAAACCCGTTTAAGTCTTTGCGCCCAGGTCATCGATTGGTGTTTTTGTGCCCGTGTTTTTTCCTGCCCTGTCGGCAAGGCTTGTTTAGTCTTATTTCGGAAAGACGGCGTTATTGTCACGCGGTGCCGACTGTTTGGTGGAGGGCCACCCCGTGGAGGGCCACCCCGCACAAATACACCATGACTAATTCATCGGGAATGAATTAAGCCAACCAGAGGTTGC
>CAJQKX010000346.1 GCA_905479025.1 uncultured Paraglaciecola sp. | reverse complement strand
ACATTGATTCGAGATAAGAGGGCGTTGTTATTTTTAACGGGTATAAAAAAATAATTTATTAAAACTTAAGCCCTCCATTTAGAACGGTTGTTTTATTTAAACGTAAAAATTTAAGCCGTTCGTCATTTTCCTTGCTGGTAAATCTTCTCTCTTTGTTACTATCCCGTTCGCTAAATTATTTGGTGTTTGTTTTATAGGTCGTTTTTAAAAGCGAAGTGAAACAATGAGTGTCCGTAGCCAAGGAAAAATGGAATGGTTGGTTTTAGTTTATCCTCCTAGAGATTCTGTTTATTTATTTTATCTTTAATTGTCTTTTTTCGACCCAAAGCGGACATTTGTGGATGATTAGACAAAACATTGTTGCAACGTATTATATTTTGAAAAATTAATCTTCAATTCAAACACCTAGTATCAAGCTTGTAAAAGAATATCCTATAACTCATTACACACGGATAGAATAAAAACTTATGGAACATCCAGATGCATTTCTAAACATAATATTTCATGAGATAGGTGACACAGGGGATGACATGGCTCTATGTGCCGGTTTTGAGCGCGGGCACTGGAGAAATGATCAATTGGCAGATCATGTTATGGAGTGGTTGCCAGAATTTGCTTTGGACTACTCTGAATTAGGTGAAATAAGCCACGCTAACGCGTTGAGAATGACAAAGAAAGCAGCGAAAATTGTTTATCAAACTGAAAAATATGGTTTGAGAGGCGAGTTCGGAGAGGTTTTATTGCATATCGCAATTCGTCAGGTTTATGAAACGCTCCCTGCAGTTAGTAAAATATATTACAAAAGCGCCGTGAACGAGACAGTAAAAGGATTTGACGCTGTCCATGTCGTTAAAAAAGGTGATGATCTTGAATTGTGGATAGGTGAAACCAAGTTTTACGAAAAGCTTTCAAAAGCAATTTATGATGTATCCAAAGAGATAGCCGATCATTTAGAAACCGACTATTTAAAGTCAGAGTTTATTCTAATAAAAAATAAAATTGACCCAATGTGGCCGGAAGCAGAGAAGCTAAAGAGCCTGTTGCATGAAAACACTTCTTTAGATGAAGTTTTCAAACGAGTGTGCATACCGATTTTACTAACATACGACAGTGATGTAGTTGGCAAAAGTTACGTATGTGATGACGAGTACAAAGAAAATATTAAGAACGAACTTACGTCTTCTTATGACAGTTTGAGAAAAAAATTAAACTCTGAATATAAGAATAAATTCTCTCAAGATTTCCCGCTAACAGCTCATGTAATTCTGGTTCCTTTAAAAGAAAAAAAGAAACTTATAGCTGCTCTTGATACTCGCCTCAAGGCATTTCAGATATGAGAGACATAAATCAAATAAGGCAAAGTATTAAATCTAATGATTGGCTGGAAAACCCATTTCAATTGCTGTCCGAAATTTCCGGAATTTGTTCGACTAATATCGACATAGGTCGTGAATTTGTAATCCGTATATTGGAGGTGCAATCAAGACTTAGCTATGAATATCGAAAGATTATTGATGATTTAGCAATGCAAGTAGGACTCTATCCTTATGTTTCAGACCGGGATGCGCTAGAGGGCCTATCTTTAAGAAACGCACTTATGCATGCAGCTCATCGAGCAGACGGAACGATGGTTGACTATGTTCTACATAGCTCGCAGGCAAGGGTTCTGAGGAGACTCTTAGACGGCGAATCGATAATTCTAAGCGCGCCGACTTCATTCGGTAAGAGCTTATTGATTGACGTTATTATTTCAGCGAAGAACTTTGACAATGTCGTTTTAATTGTCCCGACGCTTGCGCTTGTTGAAGAAACAAGGCGGCGCATGTCACGTTTTATAGACAATTACTCAATAATAACGTCGAGTAATCAGAAGATCACTGGAAAAAATATATTTGTCTTAACTCAGGAGCGTTTTTTGTCGATGGAGTGTGAAATTCCGGAAATAGATTTCTTTGCCATTGATGAATTCTATAAGCTATCCATATCGAATGATGGTGGACGTTCGACCTTGTTAAATCAGGCTTTCCTTAGACTGTCAAATACTGGGACGCAGTTTTATTTGCTTGGTCCTTCGATTAGGGCCATCCCTGACATGGTCAAAGAAAAGCTCAATTGTAAGTTTTTGATAGAAGACTTCCAAACTGTAGCTATTGAGTTGCACTTCCTAGCAAAGAAACCTGATAAGGAAGAATCACTAGCAAAATTACTCGATGAGATAGATGGGCAAACGATGATTTACTGTCAATCACCCGCAAGCACAAGAAAATTGCTTAAATCTTATCTTGAAATAAGAAAAATTGAAAAATCAAAAGATCAGGAGCTGATTGAGGCAGCCAAGTGGACATCAACGAATTATCATGATGAATGGTTAGTGTCCGTCGCACTTCAGCATGGCATTGGAATACATCATGGTCGGCTTCCCCGATCACTCGGAAGATTCATGATTAGAGCTTTTGAAGAAGGGAAACTAAAAGTTCTACTTTGTACTTCAACATTAATTGAAGGAGTAAATACTTCTGCTAAGAATGTCGTTGTATATGACAGTAAGCTTAATCGTAAATCGCTAGATTTCTTCACCTTTAATAATATCAGAGGCCGGTCTGGTCGGATGTTTAGACACTTTGTCGGTAATATATTCGTGTTTGATGCACCACCGCAAGAAGAGCTGCCTTTTGTCGACATGCCCGCCATTAACCCGGGTGACGCTACACCTAGTAGCCTGTTAATTAGTCTTTCGCCGGAAAATATTCCACCTTCCCTTGCGGCAAAGGTAGATGCCTTAGTTAACCAAAAATATCTGTCTGTTGATATTTTGAAACAAAATTCAGGTATAGAACCAGAGTATTTATTGGATACTGCAAAATATTTATTTGAACTCGATATTCGCAGTTTAGAACGTTTTGTTTGGTCGTCCAAGCCACAGTACGACGATATATTATTAACTTCTAATATTATCTGGGAG
>CAJQKX010000345.1 GCA_905479025.1 uncultured Paraglaciecola sp. | reverse complement strand
GCTGTCTTGTTTGGGCGGCATGTTGTTAGTGATGTCGCGACATGTGGGCAGTGTGATCCTCAGCATTGAATTAATGAGTTTGGCCATGTTAGCCATGCTCGCTTATAACCGGGAGCGTAAAGCATCCTTAGAAGGCGCGATGAAATACCTGCTGCTATCAGGTGCAGCAACCAGTGTGTTGTTAATGGGTTTTGCCTTACTTTATGCTACCAGCGGGCAATTATTGTTAGTGGATATGCTGCCATCCCCCATGGGTTTGTTAGCTAAAAGTGGTTTTGTGCTGTTACTCGCCGGACTAGCGTTTAAATTATCATTGGTGCCCTTACATTTTTGGACCCCAGATGTCTATCAAGGCGCGCCAGTCAACTCCACCTTATTACTAACTACCTTATCCAAAGCGGCGGTGTTCGCTTTATTTATCAAACTGATACTATTGGTACCTGCGGATTTTGAAGCCGACATGTTACGTATGCTCAGTTGGATGGCCATCGCCAGTATGCTGCTCGGCAATTGGTTGGCATTGCAACAACAAAGTATAAAACGTTTAATGGCGTACTCAGCCATCGCACATATGGGATATGTGTTAGTGGCGGGCATTATTGCCATGGGGATCGACCACAGTTTAGCATTAGAAGGCGCCAGTTATTACTTGTTGGCTTATTTAGTGGCTTCTATCTTGATTTTTGCGGTATTAAGTTTGTTATCCAAATTAGACGACACACATGACGTAGACCAACTATCACAATTACAGGGCTTATTCTGGCAACATCCGTGGCTTGCGAGCATCATGACCTTAGGATTATTGTCTTTGGCGGGTATGCCTATCACCATAGGTTTTATTGGCAAATTTTACGTGCTGACTTTGGCGGTCAAACTATCCGCCTGGTGGTTAATCGCCGCTATGTTGGTTGGCAGTGCAGTAGGTTTATATTATTACTTACGGGTGATTTTTACCTTGTTTGCACCCACACAAAGCGAAATACACCTAACACCTGGTGCTTATTTCACCAAAATCTGGATCGGTATCATTGCAGTAGGCTTACTACTATTAGGTATTTTACCCGGATTATTGGGTGATCAATTACGCAGTATATTAGTGGTAGGCTAAGGGGAGGTAAAACTAAGGTCTTGCTTATGTCGTCAAATTTTGATGCTCACACAGGGGGTGCCAAACGATAAACTTTCAAGGTTTCTGCATCTATCTACTAGTCGTTATTTTTGTTGTTGAGTACCCTAAGATACGACCTAATTTAATAGGAAAAAAGCCACCTTTGTCACTATAGGTATCGACAATACAGTAAAATCAAAGAGGGATAATACTAGCCGCCGACATTACCTTGTTATGGTCTCTAAAAATGTACCGTCTGTAAATGGGAATAATGTTGGAAAAAGGCGGGAACGACGTTAGTCGTGAGCCTGTGACTACTATTAGCAATGAATCCTGCAACAATTTGGCTCTAAAGCAGCTCCTAAAGCTAATATATCACTGTCTCGTTCGGTTTTCCCAGTCAAAACATTAGCTTGAATATAGCCTAAGAGATAGAAGAAACTCAGCCGCCCAAAGCTTTCATAGACTCATGGATCAGGTAAAAGTGGTTCGTGCCAATTATAGATCTTCATTGTAGAATTAACTCAGGTGGGGGAAAGACCTAAAAAGTGGTCTCTGGCATTGTCAAAGTTATCAGCTAGCCTATTCAGCTAAAAGATTTTTACAATGAATGTCTGCGCAATTCGTGTAAAAGCTTTAGTTAGCTGACGTATAAGTTTTAAGTTGACTCTGACCCTGAGGTATCCGGGTGGATAAGCGCCCAACTGCGATCAGGTAAGCGCCTAAGAATAAACTAATAGAAGCACAGAGCGTGAGGAGTACATATACGTGTGCAATCAGCATGAATATGCTAGTTTAGCGACTTCTCAGGTAGTGCCAACGCTGTTAGAAGGGTGACTTTACATTGTTTGTGTATCAAGTTTTTACTGTTTGCTGAAGCAGGTCAACCAATTGCATCACCGAGGACGCAGTCGGGTACTACGCAGCGTGTTTCGACCCACCTCTTATACTGCTACCAAGCCAATGAAGTATAGTTTTGGGACAACACTTACCTGGGGTCGCGCATTAAAGAAGAATATTATTACCTATAAACAATTGAGGACATCAATAGTCGAAAAAGTGTTGGTTGGGAAATACATTACGGAGAATCGGCGGAAAACGCGGCTAAACTGATCCGCAGAATACATCTAAGAAAGGAAATTAACGGCCAGCCGCCTGTGCTTCATTCAGATAATGGTAGCCCGATGAAAGGTTCGTCTATTGTTGAAACGGTATATCAATTAGGCTTCGCCACATCTTTTAGCCGTCCACGAGTTAGCAATGATAACGCGTATGCAGAGTCTATTTTTAAAACGTGTAAATACAGGCATGACTATCACTACAAAAAATTTTCGAGTATGGATGAAACGCGCGAATGGGTGTTGAAATATAACCACTGGTACAACTTTATTCATAAGCACAGCGGTATCAAATTCGTGACTACACATCAACGGCATGCTGGGCTAGCTGATAAGATATTGGCGAAAAAAAAAGAGTATAACAAGGTGCCAAAGAGCGAACCACATAGCGTTTGCTTGGTGAAATCCGCAACTGGGATTTACCCGAAGTATTGCACTTAAACCCTAAACGAAATACCACTAAAGTTAAAAGTGCGAACAAGTTGATCGCTATAATTAGTTCGATAACACCGTAAATCAGAAGGAAACATTTTATCCAGATTATAGAAAACGTTAATTTTTCTAACGTAATTTTCCATTACTTGAACATTTTTAGGATATTTATCTAGTCAAAATACATCTTTATCTACTACGTGCATCCTTTTAGATTAGCTAGCTTTATAGTGACATAGTTAATTTTTGACATCTAATAGCTGTTACGATCGTTTTTATAACAGCTCTTTTTAAGCGCAATGGTGACAAAAAAGACGCGCCCAAAATCTATTCCAGAATTCCATAATTTAGATTGGAACCAGCAAAGCTCGTGCTTCGCCAGAACTATACCCATCGAGAGATAGTTAAAGCCATGAGAAATATCACCATTACTTGTGTCTAGACAGAAAAAGAAAATGAATTTATAAAATATTTGTCAGGAATTTATATCTAACTGACATAAAGTGTCAAACAATACAAAACTTTTAGGTGTGTTGGTTTTTTTTATCTAATAAACCGTTGAGTAAATAAATACCATTTTCTAGATTATCGAAACTCATTTCATACGCGTCAGCGCTATTACACCAAATAACCAATTCTTCTAATCGGTTATTGGTGACTGACTCACCAAACCAAGTGGAATTTGAAATAAGTTTCTTCAATGTATCCACCGAGTTTAACGGTTGTAATTTGGGCTGATTAGTAGTTTTATAATTTGGGAAAATAATAAGCTGGGTAGTTAATTTTTCACCCTCATCACTAATCCCACTCGAGGGGGGCAGAAAGCGAACAGGGTTTCCGTCACGCATTAATACAGGGGAGTTCGCAATAAATGGAAAGCTTGGCTGTAGTAACTTCCAGCTATGCTCTTTCAGGCAGAGACTGGTTCTGAGGGGGCAAATATCACCTTCTTTAGAAAGCAATGGCACTACATCATCAGCCAGATACTCGGCTCCCTGGTGCATCAGAGCTGCTGCTAGTGTGGTTTTACCCGAGCCACCTTTAGCGGGCATTACAAAACAGTGCCCTTTCCACTTGAGAGCTGCAGCGTGCAATACCGTTATGAAATCAAGATGTCGATATCCTTCTTCTACTATTTCATAAATTAGACGTTGTGCGATTGCATCTGCGTAAGGAGCGGAATAAAGGCATTTACCATTTTTAATCAAATCAATTGTTTCGCCTTTGTCTAATAATTGAAATAAGCAATGGGTTTTATGCTCGGTTGATACCTCGAGGTGATTGACAGCATTGGCGATTAATTCCCCTACATCACTGCACTGATTTTCTAGTGCAATTATTCGCTGACCAACTTTCAATATTTGGGTGGTAGACGCTTTGGGTTCGACCAACAACTTGGACCTTTGCCATTCGCCGATGATACCAGACACATCAAGAAGGGCATCTACAGCGGAAATGTTGGTCCCATCAGAAAGTAAGTTAGCTATTTCTTCAGCGGTAAAACCCTGATAAAGGGCTTCCCATATTAATTTTGCCATTGGGTCGAGCAAAATAATTTCACTAGTGCCTGACACCGCAATTGCGAGTGATTCTCCAATCGGAAATCCTTTATGTAATGGGCGCATATTTTTCTCAGCTTGTTAGGTTTGCAATTTTAAACGTTTAGTCTATGTCTAACGATTATTTACTGCAATTGGGTTCTTAGCAACTATTATTCGCTCTTTGCTTTTGCAAGCATAAACTTCTTATCTAACTGTTTACAATGAATTATTATTGTAGTAATTTAATTATCAGTATAATTTTAATGCTTAAATCCTTGCTGTGTGCGGGAGTTAAAAATTATTGCAATAACTTAAAAATTGGAAGTGTAGATGAGTGATAAAGATTTAGGAAATAAAGATTCCCATAAAAATGTTTCTGTCATTAAACCAACTACTGAAAAAAACCAAACAGATGTAAACCGTCGTGATTTTGTAACAAAATTAGGTAAGTTTGGACTTTACACAGCTCCCACTATGGTCGCTTTAATGGTGGCAGACAAGGCGGCGGCACAAAGCGGCGGCGGAGTAGGACCGCCTACAACACAACCGACTCCGGCACCGACTCCGACTCCGACTCCGGCACCGACTCCGACTCCGGTACCGTCATCGGGACCGACTCCGGCACCGACTCCGGCACCGGTACCGTCATCGGGACCGACTCCGGCACCGTCACCGGCACCGACTCCGGCACCGACTCCGGTACCGTCATCGGGACCGACTCCGGCACCGACTCCTGCACCGACTCCGGCACCGACAAAGCCTCCCCTTCTTGTGTGATTGGATTGTTGGTAGCACATTCAATCCAAAATTTATTACTCTACAGATTAAAAACTCGATAGCCGATGTTAAACATTTCTGATTTCGGCCAATGATGTAAAAAAATAATATTTGTCAGTACTAAATCATAAATTTTACCATTGAGGCAGAAATTTCGACTACCCCAGCCTCAAAATAGTATCTATGACCCCAGAAGATTCAACTAACAGATTAAAGACATGATAAATAACTCATCATCCAATTTAGACACTTTATTCTCAACGGCATGGCTGCGGCACTATTCTCAACGGCATGGCTGCGGCACTATTCTCAACGGCATGGCTTCGGCACTTGTTTCGCAAACAAAGTAGGCCTTAACTTTGAGGACTGAAATGATCTTCTAAGCGGAAGCGTTCACTATGTAAATAATCAGCTTAACGCCCAGTCCAGAGGGTTAAAACAATCGATGAAAGTCTCCTTGTTGCAATATACCCAAGCATCAGAGCTAGTCATCTTACTGCACTTGTGGCGCGGTAAAAAATATCAGGCCTTTTCACGGGCGTGAAGTGCCTGCATCATTGGCTAGTGCAAAATAATATAGAATATCCAGACTGATGTTGAAAATAATACAACTTAAGTCGTCGCCACGAAAGTTAAGCCCTGCAACAATTTGCAGACTCGACATGTTTATTATGTATAACTGAGACTTGGAGCCAATTCAGTCGGCATAAACTAAGAACTGATGAATATCATGTGCGACAGAATCGTTAATTCACCCACGGTGATCATTAGCCAATTACTGACAGGCCAATGATATCAAACCGTCGGCGGTAACATGTTGGCTGATGTAGACCCCTCACATGAGCAATTTAAAAGGGGAGTCGATATGGGAAATATAATCTGAATTGACTCATCGGGATCACTTAGGCAAATATCTACTGTTGTTATAGCTGCGTGGCACACAAATAATGGACATTAATGTTGGTGTCGGCGTGACATATAGTCTTTTTTTTTTGATTCGAATAATCGCTATTAGCGAGTGGGTCTTTGTAGTTTTTAAAATATGTTCACTGAAAATCACGAATTAGCTATAAAGTGCACCATCCATGATTGTGAGAACGGCTCTTAATATTGTGAAGATTCTTAAAGGTGGTATTGGCTGTTTTCTCCCTCTCTTTATTGACGAAAATATCACTATCAACTGGGAGGAACTAGGCATCATAAGCGACACACAAGCTAACGACTTGTTGCTCTATAACCCAGCGGCTGGTTAACTGGACAAATTGGCTCGTAAGACCCTTCAATCTCGGTCACACGTATGATTTTACTTAAATCATCAACCACAAACACACTATCGCAGGTGTTGGTTTTGAAGACTTTCTTTGCTGTCAATAATTGTAGCTTTCGCAAGTTGACATCTTCTCGGCTTAGCCAGTCATAGAATGCATACTTTTTTGCTTTACTACAGCTTAATAATTCATCCCGAGTGAACGTCATTATTGAATAAGCCACAATCTGCGCAAGTGATAATAAGCTTTCTCGCATGAGTTGCAGAGCCAGAGTGTTTATAAACATGGTTTTTAGTGACGTCGTTTTAAAATCAAGGCGCTTCTGAATTGAGCCAAAGGTATAATGAATATTTTTAAAGTAGATTGGCACAGAAAATCTGTCGTGACCAATGGAAAAAATGTTGTATTTATGGGATATTAAATGTTTTTAAATAATCAAATTTTTGCTACGCAATGGCATTAAGTTATTATTTAACAATAAATTAGTTATGAATTTACGTTCCACTTGAACTACGAAACCCTGAGTTAGGAAAGCCAATGCCAGATTTTGTCATATATAGTACCAGTAATACCTATTATCAAAGTTGGCAGTGTGATTTGCTGGAGTACAGTTACGTAAATGCCCATCAAAAGGGCGAACTTATTGCCTTGTGTTCCGAAGGTGAAAATGGTGACCTATCCCCTAGAGAGTCTAATATAGCAAAGGTGATTCCTTTACCTAGTTATATGAAAAATCAACATACAGGTGATTTCTGGGGTATAGCCAATAAGTTAGGTTCCCTTAAAAGCTGGATTGACAACCAGGAGGTTGAAGGAAGTGTTTTATTTCTCGATCCAGATATGGTTTTTATTAA
>CAJQKX010000344.1 GCA_905479025.1 uncultured Paraglaciecola sp. | reverse complement strand
TTGGTTATCAAGAAGGTGAAGTGGTAGAAATACTAAGTGGCTTATCAGGCAATGAAAAAGTGGTTATCACAGGTCATCAGAACCTTAGGGATCAGGCTCCTGTTGACATTGTTAATGATGACGTTAGCCAAAGCGAACCTTTAGAACTAGCTCAGAAAACCTCCAATCAGTTAGTTAAAGGTTAAGGGCGTCTTATGAACATTGTTGAGATTGCTGTCAAACGGCCAGTCACAGTATGGATGTTTACCTTTGCAGTTATTTTATTTGGTATGGTTTCACTATCGCGTCTGGCGATAAATCTGTTACCTGAATTGTCCTACCCGACCCTGACTATCCGCACAGATTATATTGGCGCAGCACCGGGCGAAATAGAACAACTAGTATCCAAACCCATTGAAGAAACTATAGGTGTGGTTAAAGGTGTACGCACCGTCACTTCAACCTCAAAGGCTGGTCAATCTGATGTGTTACTTGAGTTTGAGTGGGGCACAGATATGGACTTAGCCAGTCTTGAAGTGCGTGAAAAACTAGACACGCTACAATTACCTTTAGATATAAAAAAGCCATTATTACTTCGCTTTAATCCTAGTTTAGATCCAGTCATGCGATTTGGCTTAGGTGGTGTTGAAGTTACAGATAATAAGACAGGTGCAAAGTCCCTAGCAACACAAGACACCACAAAAACTAAAGACAGCCAGCAGATAGCATTAACCGATCAAGGTATAAAAGCACTGCGTATATACGCCGAGGAACAAATCAAACGGCAACTAGAATCAGTAGTGGGCGTGGCATCTGTCAAAGTAGGTGGCGGCTTAGAAAATGAAATCCAGGTACTGGTTGACCAACAAAAAACCAGTCAACTGAACATCACAGTAAGTGAAATCATTAAACGTTTAAAAGATGAAAACGTCAATGCCTCTGGAGGACGCGTAAAAGATGGTTCACAAGAATATTTGGTGCGCACCTTAAATCAATTTCAAACCTTAGATGATATACGTGACTTGTTTATCGCTAATCGAGAAGGGAAAAACATTCGATTAGGCGACATTGCCACAGTGCAAGACTCCCACAAAGAGCCTACCTCTATGAACCGCTTTAATGGTTTTCAAGGCGTAGAAATAGCTATTTATAAAGAAGGCGATGCTAACACAGTGCAAGTTGCACAAAATATACAGTTTCGCATTGCCCAGTTGCAAAATGATATACCCAGCCAATATCAGTTACAGTTGGTGTATGATCAATCTAGGTTTATTGCTAGTGCAATTGACGAGGTAAAATCAGCAGCCATTATTGGTGGTTTGCTGGCAATGTTGGTGTTGTATCTGTTTCTTAAAAACATTTGGTCAACCTTGATTATTTCTATTTCAATTCCTGTCTCCATTATCGCGACTTTTAACCTTATGTATGGCAATGATATTAGTCTTAATATCATGAGTTTGGGTGGTATAGCGCTGGCTATTGGCCTACTAGTAGATAACAGCATAGTGGTATTAGAAAACATTGCTCAACATAAAGCCAAAACCAAAAATTTTAAACAAGCTGCAATCATAGGCACCAAAGAAGTATCGATGGCCATCGTCGCATCAACATTGACGACCATGGCAGTATTTTTTCCATTAGTATTTGTTGAAGGCATAGCCGGTCAGCTTTTTAGTGACCAAGCGTTAACCGTTACTTTTGCCTTGGCTGCATCGCTAGTAGTAGCACTAACGTTAATACCGATGTTGGCCTCAAGAGAGAAATCCAATGAGGCAACAAACAATGAGCAAAGCTTAGATTTAGGTGAAAGCCTCGACAAAACCATTCCAACATCCAAAATAGGCTGGTTATTTCATTACTTATCATTGCCTTTTTATTGGGTAGTACAACTGATTTTCCATTTTATTCCTTTTCTGATTACATCTTTAATTGTTTTGGTGTTTAGAGTGTCAAGCAAAGTGTTGGGAACGTTATTCCGTCCGCTATTATGGATATTTGATAAAAGCTTTGTGCAAATCGAAAAAACCTATTTGGCTGCGCTTAAACAGGCATTACGTGTTCGTCTGGTAGTTTTGACTGGTGTGATTACCGTTTCTTTAGCGTCAGTTTTATTACTACCTAAACTAGGAATGGAGCTGATCCCTGATATGTCCCAAGGTGAGTTTTTTGTCGAGATCAACTTGCCAACAGGCTCTCAGTTAGAAAACACCGATCGAGTGATTGCTGACTTAGCTAACTTTACAGCTGAACTTGACGGCGTAGAGCGCACCTATGCTCTAGCGGGGACGGGAAGTTTAATGAATGTATCAGCCAGTCAAGGGGGTGAATATTGGGGCAAGCTAAATGTGGTGATGCAACCCAATAGATCTGTTTATACAACTCAACTGGTAATGGACAAAATGCGTGGTTATTTGTCACAACAAGCGGGTGTTCAGAGTAAGTTTGGTAAACCTGCATTGTTTACCTTTGCGACACCTTTAGCAGTGCAAATCGTGGGTTATGATCTTAAAAATTTGACAAAATACAGCCAAAAGATGGAACTTATCATGCAAGGTGATAAACGATTCGCCGATGTAAAGTCCTCATTACAGTCTGGTAATCCAGAACTTAAAATCAAATTCGATCATGGAAAACTCGCCCAGCTTGGTATCAATGCACCCGATGTTTCTAAACTTATCTCTGCAAAAATTGGTGGCGAAATAGCGACTAAATACAGTATCGAAGACCGCAAAGTCGACATTCTAGTCACAACAATTGAAAAACAAAGAGATTCCATTGCTGATATCGGCCAAATGTTCGTCAACCCCGGTGCTAGCCCATCTATCCCTTTGGAAGCGGTGGCGGATATAAGTATGTCAATTGGTCCAAGTGAAATCACGCGTATAGGTCAAGAACGGGTTGCAGTGGTTTCAGCTAATTTAAATTTTGGTGATTTAAATGAAGCGGTATTAGCCGTTCAACAACATATCGACTCATTAACATTACCTTTAAACATGCTAGCTAAAGTAGCCGGACAGAGTGAAGAAATGGAAAACAGTTTTCAATCTTTACAGTTTGCTTTAGCCCTGGCGATATTTTTAGTGTATCTGGTCATGGCCTCTCAATTTGAGTCATTATTACACCCACTACTGATTTTATTTACGGTGCCATTAGCTTGCGCGGGGTCTATTTATGGATTGTATGTGTCAGGTACCAATATCAGCGTAGTGGTATTTATTGGACTCATTATGCTAGCAGGTATCGTAGTGAATAATGCCATAGTGTTAATTGACCGAATTAACCAATTACGCGCTTCAGGGCTAGAAAAAACTGCAGCTATCATCGAAGCTGCACAAAGCAGACTTCGACCGATTTTAATGACCACACTTACGACTTCATTAGGATTATTACCTATGGCAATGGGTTTAGGAGAAGGAGCTGAAATTCGAACCCCTATGGCCATCACTGTTATTTATGGTTTACTTTTTGCCACCCTACTTACCTTGTTTTTTATTCCTGTAATTTACAGTTTATTTGACCGTAAGCAATTTGATCAACAATCAGAGCAATTGCCAATAAGCACAGATGTTGGGGAGACAATTTATGGATAAGTTTGAAAGTGCGGGTTCCGCATTAGCGGACTTTGCCATGCGCCGCCCTGTCACCATTATGATGTTGTTTTTATCTATG
>CAJQKX010000343.1 GCA_905479025.1 uncultured Paraglaciecola sp. | reverse complement strand
TGGCGACGACCCAAAGCAACACAGGTGATTGTTCATAGCGATCAAGGGAGCCAATATGCAAGCGGTGATTATCGAGATTTCCTAAAAGCGCATAATCTGACTCCGAGTATGAGCAGACGAGGACATTTGTCTGGATAATGCTGTTGCAGAAAGTTTTTTCCACTCGCTCAAGACTGAACGTGTAAAGCGAAAAGTGAACGCAACCCGAAGTGAAGCCAAAGCAGATTTGTTTGATTACATAGAAGTATTTTACAATCGAACTCGACTGCATAGCCATCTTGGCCATGTGTCTCCAGATGAATATGAAATCATGTATTCACAGGCAAGCTAAGTGTCTATAAAATTGGGGGAAGATCACATTAAAAAAAGATAATGTTTGAGATAAAAAAGCCCGAAATTCAGCTGTCAAAATTCTAAGGCGACGATATCTGCGGTGTGATTTTTAAAACTCATTTTAAAAAAATGCTAAATGATGAGGTTGTATTTCTCACAAGCCAAATTTTAAAACACCGATATCACTATTTTTAATTTTGTAAATTGTCTCAACATATCCATCATTATC
Source organism: uncultured Paraglaciecola sp. (assembly GCA_905479025.1). The sequence continues at coordinate 3,746 of CAJQKX010000343.1, read as the reverse complement.
TTCAGTAACATAAAATCCTAGAATTAAAACATTCATTTAAATTTTCATACAAAAAGGAATAAATTTATAAAGGACAATATTATTTATTGTTTTTAGATTGTAATTTTTGCATTTAAAATCACTCTCTTTACAGTTTTTAGCACACAGCAACGTTAAACATCACTATCAAATTTTACGCTATCAAAATCTGCATAGCATATTACTTATCACTCTCTATTTAATTAAATATTTTTGATGTGACAACTAATCTGACGCAGAGGGAAACAGTCAAATTCTACAATCCTGGTGGCGATAAAATGGAAAGTATTGATAAATTAATCAAACCATTAGAACTAAATAACTTTGAAATCGATTCTTTAGTCGGTTTTTTAAATACCCTTATGTCAGAAACAAAACTTATATGCTATTAATTATTGCAAGACGTTTTCACATTAAATAAATTTCTAAAAGAACAATAATAAAATATTAAATTTAATGACCATATTCAATTGATTAAGCAATCATTGACACATCACATAATGTTTGTCGACTATGTAAGAAAAATCAGTGTTTGACAAAGAGAAGGTGAAGATCCATTGAAGAAAGATTGGCAAGCCAACAGAGTATAAAATCTCCTATGCCATTCTTACTTAAATGAAGCTAACTATCTTGGTATACAAGTGGTATGCATAATGTAACATCTGGCAAGGACCCACAGACTGTAATATAGCCGGCACAACTTCAATATTGTAATTCTATCAACCTTCATAGCACATTGGTTTCGTATTCCGCCGCCTATAACCTGAATTTTGAGGCCTCTCATGAAGCAGCAAAAACAGGTGGCCTGTTTATAGTCAAATTTCGCAAGCAGCCATGAGTAGACATTAGCCGCTAATGAAATGTTGTAAACTTACAAATTTAGTCATCCCTTTACGAGTGAGATAACAAGCATTAAGGATAGACTAAAAAGCAGCTGCAGCGAGTTTCACAATGCTACATCACACTACCCATTCGGAAACAATTTTTTATCTAAAACGAAGCATTTAGACTGAAGAAAAAAGTTCCTTCCGAACCTTTTTCATCAAATTCATGATCTGAATAGCCACCAGACCACTCAATATTTTCGCTCAGGGCGAAATTCACAAAAACAGAATAATCATAGTAGTTTTCTTGTCCATCATTGTTATTGCCTGCATGACCATTAATGGTCCACGTATCATTTAGGGGGAAGCTTGAATTGAGCTCTAAATATTTCGTATCTAAGTCTTGATCACGATGATAATTTAGTGTGAAAAATTCGTGGCCTATCCCTGCTTTCCACTCAAGACTAGCATCAGAATCGCCTGAATATTGGTAACGTGTGACTGAAAAATCAAGCCAAAAACTATCATTAAGGCTAAAAGCATAGCCGCCATACAAATCAGTTTCAATACCATCATCGTCATCACCGAAATCATACTGTGAAGCCCATATGCCAGCGTAAATTCCGTTTTCATGCTCAAAGTCTACACCACCTTGCACCGCTATTTTTTCATTATTTAGGTTGAAGCCACGCCAAAGATATTGGCTCACAATTCCTGCATTGTAACTAATTTCGCCCCCAGCATTAGCGATGCTAATATTGGCGAAATTAGATGCGATAGCGGCACTTAAGCATATAGCATGCTTCACATGTTTCTTATTCATAGTTATCCTCGTACCTTATTTTTCAGTTAATTTGAGCTTAATCTGCTCCATCATTACAAAATCCAAATAACCACGATATGACTGTGCATAAATAGCTATTTTGATATATGAGCTAACATAGTATTTACTGAATATTTGCACGTTTGCTATTACTCAAAATTATTCTATGCAGGCGTTTTACTTACATTGACTGCCCTACTTTGTCATTTCTCTGATTGATGCAAGTCAATTTTTATATTTAATCTTGCTTTGCTTTTAATCCTCCCCAATAAGCCTACAATATGTTCTTAAGTGCCAAGCAAAGTGGCTTGCCTGTAACGTATAGTCTCTTTTCACAACACGAAGCGTCAGAAAATTTTATAATTGCTATGCAGCTCTTAACTCACAAGTAATAATGAAAAAAAGTAACACCATGCCTAAATAAGGTCTTGGATTCAAATAATAAGTGCATAACTAGGATAGGAAGAACAACGCATTCAGCTCAAAATATGATAATCGCTTTTCTCTAGCAAGTGAGATAGCTATTCATAACTTTTAAAACCGGCCATTCATAATTAAATACTCTGTTGATAATCTATACTTGTATGTGTATTTATAGACAGAAATATATCCCATAAGTTTCTCACATTCAATTCCGATTGGGTTGCAGCTAAATTACACTCCTTGCTAATCAAATTTTATTATATTTTTATCTAACAATATGCCTTTGCAGGTAGTTCAGGCATGTAAAACAATGTATCACATTGAGATCTCAATACTAAACTAACCCTTTGTTAGTCGATTTCATCAAGTTGACACAGTTTTTTTATATTCCAACATGATTAATCACTACATTCAGGTAACCTAACATTTGGTCTGCTTACTTCGAATAATAGTTTTATTTTGCAATCTTTTGAAGCATAGAGTCTCAGAATGAAACATTTGAAAATGCTCTCTTTTATTGCTCTCCAGCAGTATCATCCGTTAATAAATTGATACATATGACATTACCTTATTTTGCAAAATAATTTTAGCAATTGCTGCATCAATTCCTCGGTTCACACCGGTGATAATCACTATATTGTTAGCTGCATAAACCATCTATCAAAATTTAAAAGGTAGCAAAAACCATCGTTCAAAGTTACTTAGCACTAAATCTAAGTAACTTTGAGAGCAATATTAAAACGTGGGTTTTTATATAACTCACTATCTACAATATCGACCAAGGTTGTCACGGCCTTCCATATGTCTTCAAACGAGGTATAAAGTGGTGTAAAACCAAAGCGCAATATATTGGGCGCACGAAAATCAGCTATTACACCTTTTTCAATTAAAGCTTGGCAAATTGAAAATGCAGCATCATGAGAGAAGGCCAACTGGCTGCCTCTTTGATGGGCATTATCAGGTGAACATAAAATTAATTCATGCAAACATTCATTCATGTTAATAAGCTTAGTGAATACAGCTGCTAACGCTTCAGACTTATTTCTAATCTGCAACATATCCACGTCTTGCCATACATCAAGCGCTGCATCCAAGGCACTCATAGATATCACACTAGGCGTACCACACTGAAATTGGTTAATATTAAGGGAAGGGTGGTATTGAGCGTCGAAAGCAAAAGGTTTTGCATGCCCCATCCAGCCAGATAAGGGTTGTTTAACCGCTTGTTGATGACGTTTGGCCACGTATAAAAAAGCCGGTGAGCCTGGCCCACCATTTAGATATTTGTAACCACACCCCACAGCAAAGTCTACCTCACATTTATCTAGTTCCACAGGCAACGCGCCAGCGCTATGGGCTAAATCCCAAATAACTAAAACACCTTTGTCATGGGCAAGCTGAGTTAGCTTTGCCATATCCAATAACCTACCAGTACGAAAATTCACTTGGGTGAGCAATAATGCAGCTACGGACTCCGTTAAACTTTGCTGTATGTCTTGCTCTTCAACCATCTGAAGTTGACATAAGTCGGGTCCTAATAAATCACTCAACCCTTGCACCATATATAAGTCAGTGGGAAAATTATCTTTGGTGGACAACACCACTGTTCGCTCTGAATTAAGTTTAAAGGCACTGCATAACAGCTTAAATAAATTCAC
>CAJQKX010000342.1 GCA_905479025.1 uncultured Paraglaciecola sp. | reverse complement strand
AGATTTGGCTTTTTTGCAATATACAGGTGGCACAACAGGTTTGTCTAAAGGGGCTATGCTAACTCATAGAAATATAGTGGCGAATTTGGAGCAAACTTCGACAATACTAGAAAACGAAGTTGAAATGGGTAAAGAGTTAATAGTTACGGCTTTACCTTTGTATCATATCTTTGCTTTGCAAGGTAATTGCCTGACATTTGTTAAATTTGGTTGTCCTAATTTATTGATCACAAATCCACGTGATATGCCTGGTTTTGTGGCTGAGTTAGCCAAGTATCCATTCACAGTTATAACAGGTGTAAATACATTATTTAATGGATTGCTCAACACTCCTGGCTTTGCTGATTTAGATTTTAGTGGATTAAAATTTGCCTTAGGTGGTGGTGCTGCTATCCAGAGAACTGTTGCTGAACGTTGGCAAAAAGTAACTGGACTTGTTTTGCTTGAAGGTTATGGATTAACCGAATGTTGCCCAACTGTGACTATCAACCCACCACAACTTCAAGCCTATAAAGGCTCAATTGGTATGCCCATTCCTTCGACTGATATAAAACTGGTGGACGAAGATGGAAACGAAGTTCCCATGGGAGATGCCGGTGAGATGTTAGTTAAGGGGCCGCAGGTGATGAAAGGTTACCTTAATAGGCCTGATGCAACGGATGAAATGATAGTCGATGGTTGGTTAGCTACGGGCGATATAGCGACATGTGATACAGATGGTTACTTTTATATTGTTGATCGCAAGAAAGATATGATTTTAGTGTCGGGTTTTAACGTCTTTCCAAATGAAATCGAGGAAGTCGCTGCCATGCACGATGACGTTGTAGAGGCTGCTGCAATTGGTGTGCCCCACGAGGTCTCTGGCGAAATTGTTAAGTTGGTAATAGTGAGTAAAAACCAAGAGCTGTCAGAGAAAGACATGATTGATCATTGTCGTAAACACCTTACGGGTTATAAAATACCAAAAATAGTTGAGTTCACAAACGAGCTTCCTAAAAGTAATGTTGGTAAGATACTGCGCAGAGAATTAAGAGATAAATAGCCCAACCGTTTACATTTATGTAAAAAGCCGGCATTAGCCGGTTTTTTTTATGGTTCTTGTTACCACTAATTTGGAAATCCATGCAATACAACTTTATAACCAGTAATCAAGCACTCGCAGATTTTTGTCAACAAGCCAGTCAGGTAGAAGCCATTGCCGTTGATACCGAGTTTGTCCGCACAAGGACTTTATATCCTCAGTTGGGGCTTATCCAGATTTATGATGGAAAACAATGTGTATTGGTTGACCCTTTAGCGATTGATGATTTTTCAAGTTTAACCGAGTTACTAACAAATCCAAATGTGGTAAAAGTATTGCATTCTTGCTCTGAGGATTTGGAAACTTTTTGGCATGCATTTAAAGTCATGCCTAGTCCAATTTTTGATAGCCAGTTTGCTGCTAGCATAGTCGGTATGGGACCCGCTTTAGGGTATGCCAAGTTAGTAGAAATAATGCTTGATGTGATAGTCGACAAAGGCGAGTCACGCACTGATTGGTTAGCTCGACCTTTACGTGATGAACAGTGTGATTATGCAGCTAAAGATGTGCTGTACTTGTTTCAACTATATCCAGAGCTTAAAGCCCGTGTAGAAGCACAAAACAAACTCTCGTGGGTGTATGCTGAAATTGACCATTTATCAGCAAAGAAACAAACATCAATACCACTAGATTCAGTGTATTTAACAATTAAAAATAACTGGAAACTATCAAATAAAGCAGTATTTATTTTAAAAAAGTTGGCTGCTTGGCGCATCTCTACCGCAAGGCTGCGTGATATGGCTTTAAACTTTGTGGTGCGTGAAGAAAATTTAGTCTCTATTGCTATGCTACAACCATCAAGTAAAAATGAATTACGCGCAATTCAAGGAATGAATTCTCACGAAGTGAGGATCCACGGTGATGTGTTATTGGCTATAGTCGCTGATTGTCAAAAAGTAAGCGAAGAGGCTTACCCGCCAATGGTAAAGCGATTAAATGATATTGAAAACTATAAAAACACTGTCGCTAGCGTTAAAAAATTATGTATTAGCATTGCCGAAAAGTATGACATTCCACCAGAATTGGTTGGTTCTAAAAAACAGATAAATCAATTGCTTAAGTGGTGCTGGTTCAATCAAGATGAAACTCGAGATATGGGATTGCAACCTGATTTATTGAGTAGTTGGAGACGAGCACTTTTTGTTAATGAACTCGTGAAAATTGAGGCTCTAAATTTGTCGAGTGAATTGCTTGAGGAACACTTATAATGTTGTGTGCGGTTTATAAGAGCAGCAAAAAACAAGAAACTTATTTGTACGTGCCAGGCAGAGACGACTTTTCTAAGGTTCCGGAGGCTTTGTTAAAAACATTTGGTGCCCCAATATTTATAATGATTATGCCCCTTAAAAAAGACCGTGAACTAGCAAGAGTGGATATTGATAAGTTGCGAACTGAGCTCAAAATACAGGGCTTTTATTTACAGCTCCCCCCTGCGACTGAAAACTTACTAAAAACGCATTTGCAACAGCAGAACACAGATTAATGTCTATAAAAAATAGCGGTCTCTTGTTGTTTATCCTAATACTTTTAGTCAGTCAAAACCTGAGTGCAAAACCTACCTTTGAACAATATTTAGCTGACCTTAAGATACAAGCCTTTGAACAAGGTTATACCACTGATTTTGTTGACCAAGTGTTTGCAGATGTCAGTTACCATAAAAAAGTTGTCACAGCTGATAAAAATCAGCCAGAAGCGAAATTAACATTAGATAAATACTTAGCTACCCGTGTACCTGATTGGAAAGTTAAAAAAGCCGTTGATTTAATGGCGCAGCATCAAGTGTTATTAGACCAAGTAGAACAACAGTTCGGAGTTCAAAAGCGTTTTATCGTGGCGCTGTGGGGCAACGAAAGTAACTTTGGCAATATTATGGGCAAACACTCGGTGATTAATTCATTAGTGACGTTGGCATACGAAGGAAGGCGAGAAGCTCTTTTTAAAAAACAGTTATTTGCCGCCTTAAAAATACTTCAACAAGGACATGTTGAACTTGAACAATTTGTCGGCTCATGGGCGGGTGCTATGGGGCAGAGCCAATTTATGCCGACTTCCTTTTTAGACTATGCAATAGACTTTGATAACGATGGTCGAAAAGATATATGGAACAGTAAAGCTGATGTATTTGCATCTATCGCTAATTTTTTAAAGTCAGAAGGTTGGAGTAATCAAATTACATGGGGGCGTCAAGTTACAGTACCTGACAATTTTGATTTTAGTTTGACGGGCCTTAAATTTTCATCAAAGCGTTTGCTATCAGGCTGGCAGGCCTTGGACGTTAGGCGTTATGATGGTGGAAATTTACCCAACTTGCCTATCAAAGCATCATTGATCGCCCCTGACGGTGAAACAGGGCGTATCTACTTGGTTTACGAGAACTTCCATACATTAATGAGGTGGAATCGTTCGAGTTATTTCGGGGTGTCGGTAAGCTATCTATCTGATCGCATTCGAAAAGGATCCTGAAGCCTTGTTTGAATATAAACATATTGATAGTGAGTGCAAAAAAATTGATTTGCCAGTAGGAAAAGTAGTCTGTGTTGGGCGTAATTATCTGCAGCACATAAAAGAATTAGATAATGATGTACCAAGTACCCCCTTGTTGTTTAATAAACCTTCAACGGCTTTAGTGCCGCTCAATAGTCCTGTTGTAATACCTAAAAATTTAGGTCCTTGCCACAACGAATTAGAAGTGGCTGTATTAATTAAGACCAGACTCTGCCAAACCTCGATAAAAGATGCAGAGGCAGCAATCTGGGGGGTTGGTTTAGGTTTAGATCTGACTTTAAGGGAAGTGCAAAACACATTAAAAAAGCAAGGGCATCCATGGGAACGCGCAAAAGCATTTGATTGTAGCTGTCCTATGTCGCAATTTATCGCTAAAGAACAACTAGACAATTTATCCAATATAGACTTCAGTTTGAGTGTGAATAATGAATTAAGACAGCAGGGTAATAGTCAAGAGATGTTGTTCCCTATATTAAAACTACTAGTCAATATTTCAAACACCTTTACTCTTCTGCCTGGAGATATAGTGATGACAGGGACACCAAAAGGTGTGGCAGCTTTATTAGTTGATGATCATATAACAATAGAATTAAATGGGCACTTTTCAATCAGGACATATGTTGTATAAATAATGAGATTTTCATTTGAGGTTATAACAGACCCAGTTAATCAATTATTTTCTGTGGAGATTTTGTCAATATTTAAGATGTATTTGATGGTGAACATACGATAAGAACTGTCGTAATATTGGTAGGAAAATAAACTGAAAAATCTTGTGATGAATAGCACTCAATTAAAAGTTTTCTGCTTTAACCCAAAAATAGCAAAGCTGTTGGAAATCACCCAAAAGAACGATTGGCTTGGTAATCTAATATCGCTATGATCATCACACTCAATCTCTTTATCTATAATGTAATGGAAAGTCTAGGCCTAAAGATATTGTTGTTGATTAAAAATTTTGTAACACCAAGCAATGTTTTGGTTGTAGTTTCATAAAGTATGAGAAGAACATAGATGATTAATAAATATAGGTACTGTCATGGATAAGTATTGGGAAACGACCCCCCTTGAAAATATGACTGAAAAACAATGGGAAGGTATTTGCGATGGTTGTGCCAAATGTTGTTTGCACAAGTTCATCGATGATGAAGCAGTCACTGAAGCAGCACCTACAAGCCATATTCAACAAGGTGAAAAGATTCATTACACTAATATTGCATGCGGATTACTGAACACCAAAACGTGTGCGTGTACACAATACGCTGAGCGAACCATACTGGTTCCAGAATGTGTCAAACTGACCAAAGACAATCTACAAGACATCTTTTTTATGCCTCACAGTTGCAGTTATCGTAGACTTTACGAGGATAGGGGATTGCCCACTTGGCACCCACTGCTAAATAAAGGCAAAAAATCAGTTATGCATAAAGCAGGCATGTCCTTAAGGGGCAAGACTGTTGCCGATCATGATGTTGATTTAGAGCAGTTTGAAGATTATATCGCAATGTGGCCAATGGAAGATTTGGATTAGAATTTTGAGCTGCGAGCTATTGTTGAGCCACAACCGAATAATTAGCATTATGCCCTACACCTTTATTATCTATTCGGGACTTTCTTGATTGAAAAATGGCTAACTGATATCACCAGAATTGTCTGTGGCACCATAATATCCTGCGGCGATTTGTGAAAAACACTTATTTCATGAATTATTAGAGTAATAGATGTAATCCATACGCTTGAGCATTTAGATTACATCTCATAAAACCTAAAACAAAGATGATTGAATCAGTCCCAATAGTGTGTATTAACTGTTTTTATCAAAATGTTCAAAATCGATTTCTTCGCTCTTTATCCCAGCATCGGGATCGTTATACACTTCAATATCTAGTTCGTTCTCACTTTTGCCCACTATGCAGGCCACCATGCAGTCGCCTGTGACATTAACGGCTGTGCGGGTCATATCTAACAACCTATCCACGCCAATAATAAGAGCAATACCTTCAACTGGTAAATTAACTTGTTGTAACACCATAGCAAGCATAATAAGACCTACACCTGGGACACCAGCAGTCCCGATAGAAGCAAGTGTTGCAGTCAAGATGACCATCATATAATCACTCAAACTTAAATCAACTGCGTAAACTTGGGCGATAAATACAGTCGCAACACCTTGCATGATAGCGGTACCATCCATGTTAACCGTAGAGCCAAGGGGAACCGTAAAAGAAGCAACAGAACGTTTGACACCAAGCTTTTTAATCGCTGTTTCCATTGTGATAGGTAACGTTGCGCTACTGCTCGAAGTGCTAAAAGCAAATAGGGCGGCATCACGCATTTTTCTGAGCAACATTAATGGGCTTAAGCCGCTTAGAGCTTTTAAAATTATAGGGTAGGAAACAAACGCGTGAATTAACAACACAAATACAACCAGTAAAAAATACTTGATTAGACTGGCAATAGTGTCAAAACCTATGGTAGCAAATAACTTGGCCATTAAGGCAAATACGCCATAAGGTGCAAGATTCATTAAGATAGTGACAAGCTTCATAATAACAGTACTTAAGTCTTCAAATACTGCGGTTAACCTTTTACCTGTATCGCCTGTCATAGCCATGGCGATACCAAAAAACACTGCAAACACAATAATCTGTAACATGTTGCCTTGGGCCATCGCATTAATAGGATTGGTTGGCATCATATTAATGATGATTTGCCCTAGTGAAGGTGCTTCTTTTGCAACATAAGTTGATTCGGTCGACAGATTTAACCCTTCACCTGGTGCCACCAATAATGCAAATGAAACAGCTAAGCTGATAGCAATGGCAGTGGTGCCTACGTATAAAAGTATAGATTTACCCCCTAATCGACCTAACTTCGAAGGGTCAGACAAGCTCGATGTGCCACATACCAAAGAAACAAAAACCAGAGGTACAACTAGCATTTTTAAGCTGGCGATAAAAATACTTCCGACTATATTAAATATACCTTCGACTAAAAGTCCATACGTTGAAACATGCATGCCTAATACACTAAAAGAAAAATCTCCGCTATCATCAAACAGCCATTGCAATAAAGCTCCGATAATTATTCCGGCAATCATGCCTATAAAGATCCTAGCGGTTAGTCCGAGTTTTCGTGAAGCGGGTTTGTGTGATAACGAGTGCGTTGATGTGGTCATGTAAATCCTA
>CAJQKX010000341.1 GCA_905479025.1 uncultured Paraglaciecola sp. | reverse complement strand
ACAAACTCAAAGCAGCTGATTTGTTTGCCTTCGATACCGAAACGACTAGCTTAAATTATATGGATGCAGAATTGGTAGGCGTATCATTTTCTATTTCAGCAGGCGAGGCGGCTTACTTACCTGTTGCTCATGATTATTTGGATGCACCAGACCAATTAGACAGAGCCCACGTGTTAGCCTCTCTTAAATCACTTCTAGAAGACCCTGCAATTAAAAAAGTGGGACAACACCTTAAATACGATAAAAATGTGCTGGCTAACTACGACATTAATTTACAGGGTATAGCATTCGATACAATGCTTGAATCATATGTGCTGAATAGTGTAGCCACCCGCCATGATATGGATAGTTTGTCGGAAACATATCTCGGTCAATCAACTATTCACTTTGAAGATATTGCTGGAAAAGGTGTCAAACAAATAACGTTTAATCAAATTCCACTGGATAAAGCAGCACCTTATGCAGCCGAAGATGCAGATATAACCTTACGTTTGCATAAGGTTATTTGGCAAAAACTTAGGGAAGAAAAAGACTTAGTAGATGTATTTAAAGAAATAGAGCTACCTTTGTCACCCGTTTTAGCAAAAATGGAACAATTTGGTGTGCTCATAGATAGCCAAAAACTTGCACAACAAAGCCAAGACTTAGCGGTGCGTATTTTAGAGTTAGAAAAAGAAGTACATGAACTAGCCGGCGAAGAGTTTAATTTAAGCTCACCGAAACAATTACAGGAAATCCTCTACAAAAAAATGGATTTACCCGTTCTAAAGAAAACCCCAAAAGGCGCACCGTCAACGGCTGAAGAGGTTTTACAGGAATTGGCCATCAATTACCCATTACCGAAATTGTTGATGGAATACCGAGGGTTGAGTAAATTAAAAAATACATATACGGATAAACTTCCAAAGATGATAAATGCTCGAACAGGCAGGTTACACACATCTTATCATCAAGCAATTACGGCAACAGGTAGATTGTCATCTACAGAACCCAATCTACAAAATATCCCTATTCGAACTGAAGAAGGACGCCGAGTTAGACAAGCATTCATAGCCAGAGAGGGTTATAAAATTGTTGCCGCTGATTATTCACAAATCGAACTGCGGATTATGGCACATTTATCAAGTGACAAGGGCTTACTGAATGCTTTTGCGACTGGACAAGATATTCATACTGCAACAGCTTCAGAAGTATTTGATACCCCACTAAAAGAGGTTAGTATTGAACAACGTAGAAATGCGAAAGCTATTAACTTTGGTTTAATCTACGGTATGTCAGCATTTGGTTTATCCAAACAACTAAATATATCGCGTTTTGATGCACAAAAATATATGGACCTGTATTTTGAACGTTATCCATCAGTATTAACCTACATGGAAGACACCCGTCAGGTTGCTAAAGAAAAAGGTTATGTTTCGACAGTTTATGGTAGGCGTTTATACTTACCCGAAATTAACGCCAGTAATGGCATGCGCAGAAAAAGTGCAGAGCGGGCGGCGATAAATGCACCTATGCAAGGAACCGCAGCTGACATCATAAAAAAAGCTATGTTAGCTGTTGATGACTGGATTGAAACGTTACCTATTGATGATGTGCGTATGATTATGCAAGTACATGACGAACTGGTTTTTGAAATAAAAGAGCATAAGTTAATCGAATATAAAAACAAAATCATTTTGTTAATGGAGCAAGCTGTGCAGCTTGATGTTCCCCTAATCGTCGAAGCAGGTGTTGGAGAAAACTGGGATGAAGCCCATTAAGCTTATTCATCGTTCGATTGAGCGCTTGTACAACTAAACAAACTTTGCTTATGGGTATTTTTTAAAAAACCTTTGAATGTAGGGTACAGAAATAAGTTATTTTTAACTTCTGCTTAAACCTCGGCTAATGCCGAGGTTTTTTTGTCCAAAATTATTATTAAAATAGCATAAAATAATGCTGTTTATCATTTGCTTTTTACGTGTTTTTTTTCTTGGCCTTAATAATTTATTTAGGTTTTCTTATGTATTAAGTAATCTTATCTTCAAAGCCATACCAACCATCTAACTTTGACTGCAAATTATCGAGTCCAATGCCGTTCAGGGACGAAAAAACATCAACGGTTACATCCCCGCAAAAAGCCAATGCAGCTTCTCGAGCCATCATTAACTGATTTTTACGCTTACCAGATTTAAATTTATCTGCTTTAGTAAGAAGCGCAAGTACAGGTAAATCTGCAGCTACTGCCCAATGTATTAAGTCTTGGTCTAAATCTTTAAATGGATGACGAATATCCATCAATACCACTAATCCTTTTATGCTCTCCCTTTTTTGTAAATACTCGCCCAAAGATTTTTGCCATTTCTTTTTTATGGCTATAGGTACTTTTGCATATCCATAGCCCGGTAGGTCTATTAACCGCCGATTTTCATCTAACTTAAATACATTTATTAACTGAGTCCGCCCCGGCGTTTTACTGGTCCGTGCCAGGCCTTTTTGCCGAGTTAATTTGTTTAATGCGCTAGACTTTCCAGCATTTGAACGACCGGCAAAGGCAATTTCTATACCTTCATCTGTTCCTAGGTGCGAAATATCAGGGGCGCTGATACTAAATTTGGCTTGACTATAATGACTCACACATACTCCTGAAAACGCTACGAAACTGTTTTTATATTAATAAAAAACATTATATCAGGGAAAAAGGGAATCACAGTGCTCTTTAAAATCAGATAAAAACACAACTTATTAAATGATTTTATTTTACTGTTGGCGTAAATGTGTAAAATACGCAGTTAATTATTTAAGAATAGGCAGTTAATCAAATGCTTAATGAGATAAAAATGAAAAATATAAGTGTCCTAGTCTGTTTGTTTATCGGCTTTAATATTAATGCAGCTGAACAGGGCAATGCTGAAAACGGTAAGGCAAGGTCTATTACTTGCAGCGCGTGCCATGGCGTAGATGGAAATAGTGCAATACCGATGAACCCAAAACTTGCTGGGCAACATGAGCAGTATTTAGTTAAACAATTAACAGAATTTAAACTAGCCAGCAAAACAGGCGGAAAAGATGGCCGAAATAATGCCATAATGAACGGCATGTCAGCAGTGTTATCAGAACAAGATATACGTGACATAGCAGCATATTACTCAAGTCAAGAGGCAGTACCTGGCGAAACTACTCAAGATGCTGTCGAACAGGGTAACAGACTATATATTGGCGGGGATCTAGAACGAGGTATTACGGCATGTATTGCTTGTCACGGGCCTAAAGGAAACGGGACGAGCCTTTCTGGTTTTCCAGATATTAGTGGCCAACATTCAGTCTATATAGCTGCTCAACTAAAATCCTTTCGCTCAGGCGGAAGAGCCAATTCATTAAATGGCATGATGGCTGACATTGCTAAAAGAATGACTGACGAAGATATTGAAGTGATATCAAGTTACGTTTCTGGACTTCACTAACAAAGTGAGCCCGCACCTAAAAACCATGTTGTTACTATTAGTTGTATTTTACATTAGATAAATAGTTCACTTATTTTATAGCTAAATTGTAAATAAGTTGTAAATTTTTGTTAATCCTGTATTCTCCTTAACAAATAAAAAAAACAGGGAATTACAAGTAAATTACTTGTCAGGGAAGTAGCAACACAGCATAAGTTGTCTTGCAATTTAATTGCCTCGATGGTGAGGCATGGATGAAATATAAAGTATCAGGATGATCGATAACAATAAAATAATCTTCGAAAAAATTAATAATAAGTGAAGATAAAATGGATATTTGTTGTTCAGGATGGACAGTTATTGGGAGAAGTGTCTGGCGACACTCTGTTCTACAAGAAAGCGATAGTTTGGCTATCGCTTTTTTTCTGTCAAAAATTTACTATTAATGTGTAATATCATCAATTGAGTTTTATTCTCCGGACATAATTTAATTCCCTCAAAATAATCAATAATAAAACTCAACAAAATTTAGCATCCAGATAAAACATTCAGTCTCGATGCTCAATGAAAGTTCAACACGGCCCAATAAACTAAGGTAGAATCATTCCCATTATTAAGCCCTACACAGGTAATTTATGGCTAGGCAAAAAAAATCACGTAAAGTTGGCAAAATTGGCATTTCTAAAACAGCTTCAAACGTGCGTAAGCCAACTGAAAAACGCGTCAAAAAACATCTTGGGAAACCTGCAGGAACACGTAACAACGAAGCCCTAACAGTTAATCAAGAGCGCAAAAAGTTCAATAAAGATCCAAGGCATGGAAGTAAAAAACCTGTTAGCTTAATTGCTGAAACTAAAGAACAAAGTTTAGCAGTGAAAAAGGTTACATACTTTTCTCCAACTCAGGAGCTTGCATCAATCGAACAAGACCCACGATTAGCTGCCCTTTTGGATAAGATTGATCTTGGCAAAAAGATAGCCAGAGAAGACCAGCACTATGTGGATCAAACATTAGCAAGACACAAAGTATTATGCGTAATGCTTGGAATTACTGAAGAGCCTGAAAAACCAATTAAATCATCTGAGCAACAAACAGATCTTTATTCACAGTTTGAATCTATAGATATTGATGATTATACAGATTAACGAATAGATTTATGAATATAGCACCCTATCTTGTTGCGCTATTTATCGTTGCTGCTCTTGCTTTTTATGCTGGTTGCCTAATATTTAAGCTCAGAACACAACAGAAACTACGCAAGCAAAAAACACAACAAAGAATCGACAAGATTTTTCAAAGTATTCAAACCATTGCTAAAGCCTTGGAACAGCAGCAATGCAACTTATCAGAGGGCTGTATTAGACTATATCATCTCCTAGAAGCTTTACCTGTTAAAAATAAACCTGATTTGTCACAGCAATTCATAGGGCTATATTCGCTCTATGATCAAGTGAAAGACTTTCCGACTCATGACGTAAGAAAAGCACAAAGTAAAATAGAAACAAAAAAGCAAGACTTGCAAAGAGAAGAAATAGAAGCACAGATGGAGTCACAAATACTCAACGACGTCTCAGAGTTAAAGACTTTGATGGTTAATCCATTTTTAAAATGATGAGTCCTTATAACCTAGCAACTGAAGAAGTTCTGTCATAACAAAAGCAGTCAGTTGTATGATCATTTAGCATACCGACAGCTTGCATAAAGGCATAACAAATCGTTGTGCCTACAAATGAAAATCCTTCCTCCTTAAGGGCTTTTGCCATATTTCTGATTGAGCAGTTGAAGTTGGCACATCATCTTTTGAAGGCCAAGTATTGATTATTGTTTTTCCTTCAACGAACTCCCAAATGTAATCACTAAAAGTTATACCTGTCGCCTCTATACGCAAATATGCCTTAGCGTTTTTTATAATGGAATGGACTTTCAAACGGTTTCGAACTATCCCTGCATTTTGCATCAACCGTTCCACATCCTCTTCAGTAAAAGTTGATATCTTTACTGGGTCAAAATTAAAAAAAGCGGTTTCATAATGTGCCTGTTTCTTCAATATTGTGATCCAGCTTAGTCCAGCTTGTTGACCATCTAGGCAGAGCTTTGCAAACAGCTCTTGGCTATCTAGGACCGCTCTTCCCCATACATTGTCATGATATTCTTGATAGCACTCATCTTTACTTACCCAACTACAGCGTTTTTTTACCATTAAAAGTCAACTTCCTCGTCTAAATGCCTTTTAAATAGCCTTTAAGCCTACATAGAGACAACGACAAAAGGTATACTTTCTATAATTTTTTTAATTTAATTATCTAGCAGGCCGTATGGTAGAGGAAATGCAAGAGCATATGCAAAAGTTTGATTGTAAGACATTTCAAGGACTAATTTTAGCGCTTCAAGATTATTGGGCGCGTCAAGGGTGTGTGATTATTCAACCCCTAGATATGGAAGTGGGGGCTGGCACATTTCATCCTATGACTTTCCTTAGATCGATAGGTCCGGAGCCAATCAGTAGTGCTTATGTACAACCTTGTCGGCGTCCTACAGATGGAAGGTATGGTGAAAACCCTAACCGTCTTCAACAGTACTATCAGTTTCAGGTCATGCTTAAGCCCTCACCTGACAATATCCAAGAGTTGTATTTAGGCTCCTTAAGAGAACTAGGCTTTGATTTACTAGTACATGACGTTAGGTTTGTTGAAGATAATTGGGAATCGCCTACTTTAGGCGCTTGGGGTTTAGGTTGGGAAGTTTGGCTGAATGGTATGGAAGTTACGCAATTCACCTACTTTCAACAAGTAGGTGGTATCGAATGTTCACCGGTTACAGGCGAGATAACTTATGGGCTAGAACGCCTGGCAATGTATATCCAAGGTGTAGATAGTATATACGACCTAGTGTGGACAAATGGGCCAATGGGCACAGTCACATATGGTGATGTATTTCACCAAAACGAAGTTGAACTATCAGCTTATAACTTTGAATACGCTGATGTAGCTGCTTTATTTGCGACTTTTGAACAATGCGAAAAAGACAGTGAAAAACTGATTTTGGCACGTTTACCATTACCTGCCTATGAACAAGTAATGAAGGCTTCACACGCTTTCAATCTTTTAGATGCTAGACATGCTATTTCTGTAACAGAGCGCCAACGTTATATTTTGAGAGTAAGAACGCTTTCTAAGGCCTGTGCAAAAGTCTATTACGAAGCACGCGAAGCACTTGGCTTTCCAATGTGTAACAAGGAGAAGTAGCCATGCGAATAGATAATCTATTAATTGAAATTGGAACAGAAGAATTACCCCCAAAATCGTTAGCCAAACTGGCTACAGCTTTTAGAGACATTATTCAGATTGAATTTTCTGACTATGACCTAACATACAGCCGCGTTAAGTGGTATGCCTCGCCCAGACGGCTTGCTCTAATAATTGAGGGATTAGCTGAATTTCAAGCTGACAAAAATGTAGAAAAACGTGGGCCAGCTATTACGTCTGCATTTGATCAGGATGGCGAACCCACTAGAGCTGCGCATGGATGGGCACGCTCTAATGGTATTGAAGTCAAACAAGCTGATCGATTAAAGACAGACAAAGGCGAATGGCTGTTATTTAAAGCCCAAGTGAAAGGACTAGCAATTAACCAACTCCTACCAGACTTGGTTGAAAAGGCATTGAAGGCACTGCCTATTGCTAAACCTATGCGTTGGGGTTCGAAACTTACACAATTTATTCGACCAATACATACTGTAACCATGTTGTATGGCACAGACCTTATACGAGGCAAGGTGTTAGATGTTAGCTCGAAACGTTTGATAAATGGTCACAGATTCCATTGTAACGCTGCTTTTGAACTTGACTGTGCAGACAACTACCTTACTCAACTTGAACAACACTTTGTTATAGCAGATCACAGTCGTCGTAAGTCAATCATCTTGGAACAGATTCAAAGCTTAGCAAAACAAGAAAAAGCTACAGCTGACGTTAATGTAGAGTTGTTAGATGAAGTTACATCACTGGTTGAGTGGCCTGTTGCTCTAATCGCTAATTTTGAAGAGTCTTTTTTAGCTGTGCCTAAAGAAGCGCTTATCTATACAATGAAAGACGACCAAAAGTACTTTCCTTTAC
>CAJQKX010000340.1 GCA_905479025.1 uncultured Paraglaciecola sp. | reverse complement strand
ATTTAAACTAGTCGTTTCGGTATCGAAGGCAAATAAATCAGCCGCTTTGAGTTTGTCTAACCAAATATCAAAATCAGCTTGAGTAAGGATGGTGTGATAATTCCTAGATTCAGACGTGTGTTCGTCCAACTCTTTTGGCTCAATACTTTTGGTGGTAGCAGTTTGTTTTACTTTTTGTTGAGTTTCTGTCAACAAACGTTTTAATTCAAACTGATTACTCAAAGCAATTAATTTATCAAAATTCACTTCTTTTGGTTTAATGTCTTGCACATTTTCGGGCAGTTCTACGTCCAATTTAATCGTGGCTAATTCATAGGACAAAGGTAGATGACTCAGAGCATTTCGTAAATGTTCGCCCACTTTTCCTTTTACATTGTCGGCATTGGCCATGACTTGCTCAAGTGTGCCATGTTCAGCTAGCCATTTAGCCGCTGTTTTAGGTCCACATTTGTCGACACCTGGAATATTGTCCACTTTGTCACCCATTAGAGCTAAGTAATCGATGATTTGGTCGGGTCTAACAGCGAACTTTTCTTTCACGCCCGCTTCGTCCATTTCGACATTGGTCATTGTATTGATTAATCGAACATGTGCCGTAACAAGTTGTGCCATATCTTTATCGCCGGTAGAAATGACTGTTTCCATTTTGAGTTCAGACGCTTGATTAGCTAGCGTGCCAATTACATCATCCGCTTCGACACCCTCAATGACTAATAAAGGTAGTCCCATTGCTTCGATAATTTCATGTAAAGGTGCAATTTGTGTTCTCAGGTCCTCAGGCATAGCCGGGCGGTTAGCTTTATACTCAGAATACATATCGTTTCGAAAGGTTTTCCCTTTGGCATCAAACACCACCACTATATTTCCGCTTGGGTAGTCTTTTTGTAAGCTCTTTATCATGTTCAACACACCCGTAATCGCACCTGTGGATTGTCCATAAGACGTAGATAACGCTTGCAAATAAGGTACATGGTAAGCTCTAAATAAATAAGATGAGCCATCTACTAATATTAGAGGGTTAAAAAGAGGTTTTGTTTCAGATGCCATAATAGGTGCCCATATTTTATTTTAGAATATTGTAAATTTGCGAGAATGTATAAGTGGAGGCATTTATCTTTATTTAAAAGAAAATCTGTGGGTAACTATGTAGATAATGTAATAGATAATTCATTTGTTACTAAATTTAAATACTTGGGGGTATTGAAAAATCTTTAATAAACATGTATTTACAGAGAAATAAAAACTTAATAAAGAAGTTTTTCATGATGCTTGTTTTGTGGATAAGATTTTTTGATTGACTCGTTTAAATCAAAACCTTCTTAGAAGATACACAGATGTTAAGCACTAGAAAAGAAAATTTTTAAATTATTTTATTAACATTTATAGTTAAATGTTAATAAGTAATTATAAGCCTTGATTTACCTAATCTGTAGGCTTGCAATTTCAATAATTGAAGCATAATTTGATGTGGGTTTAAGTTTGTAGATTCAATTGTATGTCTTTGTTTCAATTAAATAAGAATAGTTGTTCGCTTTTGTCGAAATATTTTCGATGGCAACGAACTTTCTGTTATCTTATTAATTGAAAGACGTGAGCATAATTAAAAAGTCAGATTTCTTGAATTAGACTTTTGTTTTGGTTTTTAGTAAACAATAATTACAAGAAAATTAGTTAATCCAATGACTTACTTAGAATTAAACTTTTTATCTCTAAACTTGCCAGGTGTATTAGTTGGCATTTATATTCTGGGTCAAAGCTGAACCATGCAATATCGAACTATTATTCGGATATTAGGACTTCTTGTTGCTTTATTCAGTGTCACTATGATCCCTCCAGCAATAGTGTCGGTCATATATGCAGATGGTAGCGGCCTCCCATTTCTATTAGCATTTCTTTTATGTTTATTTACAGGGTTAGCCATTTGGTATCCCAATAGAATTTATAGAAATGATTTAAGAGCTAAGGAAGGATTTCTAATTGTGGTGTTGTTCTGGACAGTTCTAGCAAGTTTCGGTGCATTGCCATTTTTGCTATTAGAGCAGCCCCAGATGTCTACGACAGATGCTTTTTTTGAATCTTTTTCTGGTCTAACAACAACGGGTGCGACTGTTATTGAAGGCATCGACTATTTGCCTAAAGCAATTCAGTTCTACCGTCAGCAACTCCAGTGGTTGGGGGGGATGGGAATTATTGTTCTCGCTGTGGCAATTTTACCAATATTAGGTGTGGGTGGAATGCAGTTATACAGGGCAGAAACCCCGGGCCCAGTGAAAGATTCTAAAATGACACCTAGAATAGCTGATACAGCCAAGCATCTCTGGTACATTTATTTATCTCTTACAACCGTTTGTGCTGCTGCGTTTTGGGTTGTAGGTATGAACTTGTTTGATGCTATTTGTCATGCATTTTCGACTATCGCTATTGGTGGGTTTAGTAACTACGATGCAAGTTTAGGTCAATTTAACAGTGTTGGTGTGAATATAGTTTGTGTGGTATTTCTATGGATTGCGGCATTGAACTTTGCTCTGCATTACGCTGCGGCTAGTGGGCGCTCTTTAAAGGGGTATTTTCATGATCCTGAGCTAAAAGCATTTTTTATCATTCAAATTAGTTTGGTGCTGATTTGTTTTATTGTGTTACTTCAATTCAGTTGGTTTGCCGATGCGGGAATAGCTTTTGACCAAGCCTTGATTCAATCTGTATCTATTAGTACAACCGCGGGTTTTACCACTACAGATTTCTCTAACTGGCCTGTGTTTTTGCCTA
>CAJQKX010000339.1 GCA_905479025.1 uncultured Paraglaciecola sp. | reverse complement strand
TGCCGCTTCAGCATCGATAACCGCATTGAGGGTGCCGTTAATTTCAGGGGCAAGCGTTTGCCTTTTAGGGGCAAATTCGTGCTCGGTTGACAGGGCGGTTAAGGTATTACTGTAATTGACTATGGCATTATCTTGCAGTTGTTGCTCCTTGTATTCATTTACATTAGTCCCTTCATGGTGAATGCTCTCTAACAAGTAGGTTAGTTGGTTAAAGTTGTCTCGTGGATGGTCGGATAAGGTAAAAGTATGCCCCATGGTCATGGTTGCCACATCACCCTGACAAATGTAGGATTTTTGCCGGCTTAAATAGGCATTGGCGTGTATTTCGGCTAACTGCTCGCCCTCTTCAGGGGAGATAATATTTAAGCCATACAGGTTAATTTCGCCCATGCCGGTGCTATTTATCACATGGGTGCCACGTATATCCAGCGAGGGGGTTTCGTCATTAAAATCTCGCAGGGTAACTTTTTTAGGCAGGGTTTGCCGTTTACAAATAATACTGTTTATGGTGTTGGCTTGGCTTACCACATTCAGCCCACTGCTGGGTTGAAAAACCACCCGTGTGGTACTTTGTGCCTGACTTATGCTAGGCAAGGCTTGATTGTTATCACAAAACACCAGCACTTCACCGCTATCACTTTGTTCAAAGTAATAATAAATACCCTCACGCTCGATAATACGCTGCAGGTAAGCTAAATGGGTTTCGTTGTACTGCAATCTAAAAGGCCACTTGCGGTAAGTGCGGGCAAGTTCAAAGCGAAAATCTTGCCCTTGAATAAAGTCAGCCTCTTCGAGTATGACCGTTAACGTGTCTTGTATGCTTTCGTTTAAATACACTTCGTTGGTTTCAAATAAACCCAGTTGCCATATTCTTGGCACCACATTCGCACGGTATAAGGTGCTGTCGGGCAGGTAGTTGATGTCTTCAAACTCATTGATCAAACCATGGATAATGCGAATAGGTTTAGCTTGGTCTCCATAATAAATCTCAATGCTACAGGCTTGATTTAATATGCTATCGCCATCGAGGTTGATGTCGCTTGATTTAAGCTCTAGTTCAAAATTAAATAGGCTGGAGATGGTTTCTTGCCCTGAAAATTTTAATAGGGTCAAACTGTCGTTTTTCACCCCACTTTCTTGGTAAATAAATTTAAAGTGAAATTGGCTCATTAAAGATGTCCTTTAAAATAGCTTTGCTGAAGAATGAAAGCGGATATTGCTTATAAAAGTTTTATTGGCGCATGTAAATGGGGGGTTTGTTCGCTGTTAGCCAGCCATGCGTTGCGTCCCAGAGCAAATGCGTTGTCTGGCACTAAACATAAGTTAAAGTCAGGCTCCGCCACTATGTCTACGTGTAATTGCACCAATAGAGGTTGCCCAATAAAGTATTGTATTAAGCCCTGAAACGCTTGCCAGTACTGAGGACTTAGACACCATTTTTTATACTCTGTGCCTGACAGTGGTGAAATAGACAACACAACTTTAGATTGCAGGTCTAGCATTTTATTACCCAGTACAGTACTAAAGCTTAATTGATTAGCTTGCTGGTTTAAGGCTAATTTTTGCGATGTGGCGATATCCACTTCACGGTTAACACACTGGGTTATGGATATGGTGGCGTTGGGAAATAAGTCTTGCACTAAATTTTGTAAGCCCGCTACGGTGCCCTTTTGATGGCGGAAAATATTCACGTTACGCAATATAAAGGCTTTATCAGGAAAGTCGTTTAACCACAGTTCATCTTTAAAACCCACCATCGCCAGCATAAACGCATAAACATTCTTGCGCCCTTGGTCTAAATAGTGGGGTAACTGCTGAATATTAGCGCTATACAGCAGTTGATAAAGCCGTTGATGAATAAGATCTAAAAATATACGGGCTTGGTTTTGGTCTTTATGTGAGGCTTGTACTAATTCTTCGGTGAAAAATTTAGGCAATGGCGATGCATTGCCGTATAGGCCGGGCAAATTTACGTTTAAATAATATAAAAACTGTTGTTCATTTTGCCATTGCTTGCTGACAGAAACCACTTGGGTTCGTGCATGCTGTAAGCCCAGTATGGGCCTTATACGTATCATGTTAAGGGGATCGAGTTTATTCGCTAAGCTAAGCTCACATAGCAGTTTGTATACTTCTATAAAGCTATATTTGCTCGCGTCTGCGATCAATTCTTGTTCGATCATTTGGCTATACCGCCAAAATTAATCGGCCACAGTCTCAACTCTCCTGTACGTGACTCTGTGATCCCTAGTTGACTAAAACTATTAATAGACACTTGCAGGGCTAACAGTTGATTCAGCAAAGCAGAAAATAAAAAACTTTCTCCTTGGTTAATAAAGTGCTCGCTGTTTAATTGCACCAAAAATTGGCTACCTCTGATCAACAAGCCGTTCTCTAAGTGATCGATGGCTTTCATATCAAGCTGGGTGATGGCGTTAATTCTGTGCTCGAGTGTTTTATATTTGGCAGTATTTTTAAGCTGCGCGGGAATATGATGCCGTAACACTTGTTTTAGTTGTGGTGCATTCTCTACATTTTGTAAACTTAAGGCTTGATCAGATACGACCTGCCACGCCTCATTCGCAATAATTTGCGCAGGAAGATATTCGGTAGTGGTCGTTAGATTAGTAAACGTCACTAATTCAGGGCTAGTACTGGTTGCTTGGGTAATTTGCTGGGGAGGTAAATTAGCCGCCACTTCACCGTGACAACATTTAAGCTTAACCCTCAATACTTCCTGACTTTCTGGGCGCGAACCCGGTTCAAACTCCAGCGCTAACCAGTTGGCTACTTCGCCGTCATTAATGCCGTGTTTTCGATAGTAATAAAAGCCCCCTGATTTTGAAGAAGTACTTTTGGGTTTAACAATGTTCTGATATTTTTTATTGCGCTCACGCTCACGCTTTATGCTTTCAACACTCAGTACCTCAACAATGGGTAAGAGAAGCTCGGTTGATACATTGCGAGACTGCGCTGTTAGCGGAAAATCAAGCTGTACGCCATTCATGGCTGCAGGCTCAGCAAAGTGCTCAAACTCATTCACTACCGGTGTGCAATACAATTTTAGGTGCTGGAGTGTGATTTCAGGCAAGCTCCAACTGGGCTGCTTAAACTGAAAGGTAATTGAAAAATTATCGCCGCTACGTCGTTGCCACTGGGATAGGTTGAGTTCAAAAAACTGCAATTTTTCAGGCACAGTATAATATTCTTGTAAAATACTGTGCTGGTTTGATGCACTACTGCCATCGAATATATTGTCTCCAAGGCTGTAACCTGTCAGGCCTAGTTTTTCGACTGATATGTCGCTCACACCTTCGTTTGAGCTGATTTGAATAGACTGTAAATTTTGCGCCAGCATTTTTAACCAGATACTTGCATCACTTGCTGGCTGATTGATGTAAAAGCGCAGGGTATCAAATGTGTAATTGGCGAGATCGTTTTTCTCAGAGGTAAAACTACCTACCAGCTCGACAACTCGTTGTGAGGTTTGCTTAATGTGTTTGTCAACATGATTTACCTGCAATGACGTCAGTCTTACCGGTAGCACTTCCACTTGCCATGCACTGCTAAAGCGACAGGAGATTTTATCTTGACCATCTTCGTCTAATTTTACCGGGATTGAGTCAAAATTAGCACCGTTTTTTATGGTCAGCGGCGAAATCAAGTTGGCCTTCGGCGCTAAAGACAAAATACTAACGGCTGGAATGGGTTGCATGAGTGTGGGTGTTAAGGCTTGAGATAAAGCCTGTAATGCAACAGGGAATTGCTCATCCAGTTCTTTTTTAAATTGCGCCGTTAAATATGAAACACCTTGCAAGATCATATCGACGTCGGGGTCGAGTATGTCACGGTTTAAACTTTCAGTAATTGCCGGGTATTCTTCACTAAAGACTTTAGATGATTCTTTGAGAAGCTTTAATTCTTGTTGATATAGTTCAGCTAAATCCATTATTGTAATTCCAGTTCAAAGGTACTATCAGATTGTAATTTCCCTAGTATGTTAATGGCATGCTCGGATCGTGTTACCACCGACAATTGGAATGACAAAATTACGGTCACGTTTTTATTCTTGGTGAGTTCACTGGTCAGTGTTTCTATTCTTTGATCATACTTTTTCAGTAATGTATGAATAATATTCAGTACACTTTGCTGCTCTTGCAGCCCAATGATCCCCTCATTGATGTTGATTGTCGGCATTCCCATTGCTGGGGCACTTAGTACGCTTCCCTGACGGGTATTTAACAGTTTTTGCAAGAAATTCTTTATGGACGTGGCAATATTCAATGACTCATCAAAATTATTGCTTTCTTTTTTTGCATTAAGCGTATTGAGTTTTTCAGATAATCTTAACATTATCGATCTCCCCGCCAGTTAGTTTGGTAGGT
>CAJQKX010000338.1 GCA_905479025.1 uncultured Paraglaciecola sp. | reverse complement strand
GGCAATCAGTGACCGGCACTTTAGAGCAAGGTGAAAAGCCAACCAAGACGGCTTTACGTGAGGTGTTGGAAGAAACCAGTATTGATATTATAGAATCTGCTTATCAGTTAATTGATTGCCAAAAAATCAATACCTATGAAATCCGTGATAGATGGAAACACCGCTATCCACCAGGTACACCCTACAACACAGAACATGTATTTGTAGTTGAAGTCGCCAATGAGCAGGGCATAGTATTAACTGAACACTCTGCCTATCTATGGTTAGACAAATCATCCGCTATGCAAAAAGTGTGGTCGGACACTAATCGTGAGGCAATCTCTTTATATGTGCCAGATTTATAAACTTAATTGTTACCTTAAGCGGTCAACTGTGTCAGTTCGAGACATGGATTAATGGCGATTATTTTGGGCATTGATCCAGGCTCCCGGATAACAGGTTACGGGATCATTAAAAAAGTCGGCCAAAAATCCGAGTATATTGGTAGTGGTTGTATTCGTCTTCAAGGCGACGAGCTTGCCTCTCGCTTAAAACAAATTTTCGATGGAGTGAGTGAAATCATTCATCAATTTCAACCCACTGACTTCGCAATCGAGCAAGTATTTATGGCTAAAAACCCCGCCTCTGCTTTAAAACTCGGTCAAGCAAGAGGTGCAGCCATAGTCGCTGCAACGGCATTTGATTTACCTGTTGCTGAATACTCAGCACGGCAAATTAAACAAGCAGTCGTAGGCAAAGGTAACGCTGATAAATCTCAAGTGCAGCACATGGTAACGTATTTGTTAGGGCTGGCAGCAAAACCGCAAGCCGATGCCGCTGATGCTCTGGCTGTTGCATTGTGTCATAATCACACCCAACAAAGCTTAATAAAGATGTCAGGCCAAGCGAAAAAAACCGTGCGTGGGCGTTTGCGATAACTCACTGAAGTGAGCCGTTAGTTAAAATACAAGGAAACAAAATGATTGGTAATATTCGTGGCATATTAATTGAAAAACAGCCACCGGAAATTCTGATAGAAGCGGGTGGCGTAGGATATGAAGTACAAGTACCTATGACCAGTTTTTATCAATTACCCGAAATTGGCCAAGAGGCCAATATATGTATTCATTTTGTGGTGCGTGAAGATGCACAGCTGTTGTTTGGTTTTGCCAACAAACAAGAACGTGCTGTATTTCGCGAATTAATCAAAGCCAGCGGTGTGGGGCCAAAATTGGCGCTCACTATATTGTCTGGTATGAACGCGCAACAATTTATGCAATGTGTCAGTCTGGAAGATGTGACCGGTTTAACTAAGTTACCTGGAGTTGGCAAAAAAACAGCTGAACGCTTAGTGATTGAAATGCGTGATAGGTTAAGTAAGTTAGCCAAGGAGCAGGGCTATGCACAAACAGTTCATCTCACACCTGAGTTACCTGTTGAGAACACCTTTGTACAACGTACCGATGCGAAAGAAGAAGCCTTAAGTGCATTGATTGCTTTGGGATACAAACCTCCGCAGGCAATGAGGGTGATTAATGGTGTATATAAACAAGATATTAGTAGTGAAGCGCTTATCCGAGAAGCCTTGCGAGCAATGGTCTAACAAAACTTTTCGAAGTGACATGTGTTTGAAAAGCGACTTTTTAAAGACGGCTTTCAATAATTTTGTTACTGTATAAAAGTACACTTATCAACTAAAAATATTAGCAAGATAAAACATGATTGAAGCAGACCGCATAATAAAACCCACCGCCAGCCATGAGGATGAAGTGGTTGACCGCGCCATACGACCTAAAATGTTGGCAGATTATACTGGTCAAAATCATGTTTGTTCGCAAATGGAGATTTTTATTGAGGCAGCGCGAAGACGAAGTGATGCCTTAGATCATTTACTTATTTTTGGTCCTCCTGGATTAGGTAAAACTACGTTAGCCTATATTGTAGCGAATGAGATGGGTGTAAACATTAAAACCACTTCTGGCCCAGTGCTTGAAAAAGCCGGTGATTTAGCTGCGCTTTTGACAAATCTCGAAGAAAATGATGTGTTGTTTATTGATGAAATTCATCGTCTTAGCCCTGTAGTTGAAGAAGTTCTTTATCCTGCGATGGAAGACTACCAGCTGGATATCATGATCGGTGAAGGCCCAGCGGCGCGCTCAATCAAATTAGAATTACCCCCTTTTACTTTGATAGGTGCTACGACAAGAGCTGGTTCACTCACTTCCCCTCTTAGAGACCGTTTTGGCATTGTGCAGCGTCTCGAATTTTATAATATTAAAGATCTTACCCAAATTGTAAAACGCTCGGCCAGTTACTTAAATTTAAACTTACAAGAGGAAGGTGCTGTTGAAATTGCTAGAAGGTCCAGGGGCACACCTAGAATTAGTAACAGACTATTACGCCGAGTAAGAGATTTTGCCGAGGTCCGCTCAGACGGTAATATTACTTTAGAGGTAGCTAGCCAAGCCTTGGATATATTGGACGTCGATAGAGAAGGCCTTGATTATATGGATCGTAAGTTGCTGTTAGCCATTATTGAAACATTTATGGGGGGTCCTGTGGGGCTGGATAACCTTGCCGCGGCTATAGGTGAAGAGAGAGAAACCATAGAAGATGTGATTGAGCCGTTTTTGATCCAGCAAGGGTTTTTGCAGCGCACTCCGAGAGGACGCATTGTCTCACAGCGTGCTTTTTTGCACTTTGGTAAAGATTTCTCACCGGAGTAATTACTTTTAGGGTTTGTCGGGTAAATTAAAGCCAAAAAAAAGCTCACATATAATATGTGAGCCAAACAACTAGTGTTAAAGGGAAATAAATCCAGGGAACTTGTCAAATAAACTAATTATCACATTGTTGAATCAAAATAGCTCAATAATGTGCAGTCCAGAAAACAAAGGCTATTTTAGCCAAATTAATGAAATACACAATTGAATTAAATTAATCTTTGGATTATAAAATCTAATGCACTTTAATTCTAAATCCAACTTATTTGAATTTTTATTGTATGAAACATTATGAATTATATTAGATATTTACACCGTGTTTTTTAAATGTTGATATTTTTGCATGATGATTTTTTGTTTTTTAAATGTTATTTTGATTAATTTTATGAGTGTAAGTATATGTATTAAATGGGTTTCGTCATTTTTTTAACTTTGATTCGTATTTATATATTGTTTGTTAGCATAAAAATTCACGGGTGATGATATTTGATACCATCAGTTTTGGTGTTAAACATACATCATAATTTTCTTAAACATATAAAAGTATTTTTTACCATGAGTAAATATAGGCATAATGTGCGAGTGTATTACGAGGATACAGACGCGGGAGGTATAGTTTATTATGCTAATTATTTGAAGTTCTTAGAGCGCGCCAGAACCGAGTGGTTGAGGCAAATGGGCACAGAGCAAGACATTCTTTTGGAACATTCCTTAGGTTTTGTCGTCAAACGGGTTGAAATGGACAATCACGCGCCTGCTCGTTTCAATGAATTGTTGTGTATTCAGTCTGAAATAGTAGAATTGAAGCGTGCTAGTTTAATATTCAAACAGACAATCATAAGTCCAAACGAACAATGTTTGGTCAGTGCTTTAATCAGAGTCGCTTGTGTCAATTTATCCAATATGAAACCACAAGCCATTCCTGACAAAATTTTAGGGGAATTTTCACGTGTCATCTGAGTTATCTTTCATAGAGCTTATTTTAGACGCCAGTTTGCTTGTGCAATTGGTCATGTTGTTGTTGCTTGGAGCCTCAATTGCTTCATGGGCATTTATTTTTGAACGCAGTCGCGCGCTAAATTTCGCTCGCTCTGAGATGAAAAAATTTGAAGATAAATTTTGGTCTGGTGTCGACCTTAATCAATTTTATAAAGAATTAGCGGCTCGTCAATCACTGGAAGGTATGGCTAGTATGTTTTGCTCTGGCTTTAAAGAATTTGTTCGATCTCGCAAAAATGTTTCTACTCCAGCGGATGCAATTATGGAAGGCGCTTCAAGGGCTATGCGAGTTTCTTTATCTCGTGAAATAGACAGTCTAGAAAGTCGACTTCCCTTTTTGGCTACCACGGGTTCAATTAGTCCCTATATTGGTTTGTTTGGCACTGTATGGGGGATAATGAATTCGTTTATCGCTCTAGGTGGCCAACAACAAGCAACCTTATCTATGGTTGCGCCGGGTATTGCTGAAGCATTGATTGCCACAGCAATGGGGTTATTTGCTGCTATACCAGCTGTTATCGCCTACAACCGATTTAGTCATCAAGTTGAAAAACTTGAAAATAGCTATGGTAATTTTATGGAG
Source organism: uncultured Paraglaciecola sp. (assembly GCA_905479025.1). The sequence goes on along the minus strand of CAJQKX010000338.1, from coordinate 234 downwards.
GAGTTCTCGAGTATTTTACATAGGCAGGCATTGTCATCAGGTGAAAATACGTCTCGCTCAGCTCAACCAACTGCTTAGGCTTATTGATTATGTATCTAAGAAAGCGCAGACGCCCTGTTTCAGAAATCAATGTGGTCCCCTATATTGATGTAATGTTAGTGTTACTGATTATTTTTATGGTAACTGCACCTCTTATTACCCAAGGTGTAAAAGTCGACTTACCCAAAGCAGAGG
>CAJQKX010000337.1 GCA_905479025.1 uncultured Paraglaciecola sp. | reverse complement strand
GTTTTTTGTATAACCATTTAGGCAATCCTGACGCTATTTGTTTATTGGGTGTTCCCTGTTGAGACATTTCATCTCTTAAAAATGTACGCAGGATAGCATTGACTAGACCTTTCATCGCTAGAGTATTCAGAGGCTGACATGCAGCTACTGTTTCAGACACTGCTGCATGCTGACTGACACGACTAAAGGCTAATTGATAAAACCCCAACATGATCAATTGCTCAACAATTTTGAAGCGGTTTTTTAATGGCTTATCGAGTAGTTGCCTAAGCCAAAACTGTAAAATAGGTAAATTACGTAAAACGCCATAAACCATCTCTTGCAACCATGCTTTGTCTTGTTCTTTGTGGGGTAATTGAGCAAGAGGCAAACATTCCCTTGCAGATTGACCTTCTTCTAATATTTGATGCAACACCTTGGCGGCATCAGCACGTAAATTGAAATGGTTACCTTTTGACTTGCTCTTCATAAAAAATATTTCATATTAGCGAAACACCTACCGCAAACCAATCAGCTCTTCCATTAAGGACATCCGCTACTGCCATTGGTTTTTTGCCGGGAAGTTGCAATCTGGTTAGCAATAAACATTCATTACCAGTTGTCACTAAGATACCTGTTTTATCTGACTTAACAATTTGTCCTGCAGGCGTGTCAGGGTTTTCGTTTTTAACAACATCTGACGAATACACTTTTATATTAAAGTCATTAATGTTGAAAAAAGCGACTGGCCATGGATTAAATGCACGAATATTTTTTTCAAGTTGTTCTGCAGATAAATTCCAGTCCATTTTGGCCTCTTCTTTTGATAATTTTTTGGCATAACTAGCGAAATCATCATTTTGGATCTGAGGTTGTATTTCAGCAAGTGTGGACAAGGTCTCAAGCAAAGCTTTAGGTCCAATTTCTGATAGCTTTTGATACAAACTGGCACTGGTATCTTTTTTGGTAATAGTGAGTGACTGCTTGAACAGCATAGAACCGGTATCCAAGCCTTCATCCATTTGCATAATCGTTACACCTGTCTCTTTGTCACCTGCCCAAATTGAGCGCTGAATAGGGGCTGCTCCTCGCCATTTTGGTAATAAGGAACCGTGAACGTTGAGGCAACCTAATTTGGGCGTGTTTAATATTGATGCTGGAAGAATCAATCCATAAGCTACCACTACCATGATATCTGCCTGTAATGCAGATAAGGCTAGTTGTGAGTCTGCAGTTTTCAATGATTGAGGTTGATAAACTGGGATTGAATATTCAACGGCCAATTGTTTTACTGGACTTGCCTGCAGTTTTTTTCCACGACCAGCTGGGCGGTCTGGTTGACTGTAAACCGCAATAACATCATGTTCAGAGTCTATTAATGCCTGTAAATGTAATGCGGCAAACTCAGGCGTTCCAGCAAATACTATCCTTAACGGGTTATTCAATTGTGTCTTAGTTTCTTGTCGCAAGTCTGGCTTCTTTTTCTAACTTGGTTTTAATTCTCTGGCGTTTGAGTGGGGATAAATAATCCACAAATAATTTGCCCTTTAGATGATCTAATTCATGTTGAATACAAATTGCTAGTAAGCCATCTGCATCTAATGTGAAAGGTTCACCCGTTTTATCAAGAGCAGAAACCGTAATTTTTTCTGCTCTTTCGACCTGCGCATAATTATTGGGGACTGATAAACAGCCTTCTTCACTGATGATTTTACCTTCTTTGTGGGTAATGTCAGGGTTAATAAAAACCATAGGGGCATCTTGATTTTCTGACACATCCATGACCACTAAACGCTTATGCACATCAACTTGTGTTGCTGCCAAACCGATACCATTTTCTTCACGCATAGTATCGAACATGTCGCTAATAAGAGCAGTAATGGATTTATCAACTTTTTGTATTTTTTTTGCTACTGTGCGCAATCTCTCATCAGGAAAGCGCAATACATCTAATATTGCCATTGTATTATTCAACTATAATGAATTACGGACTCAGGAACTAATGTAACCAATAGTAACTTTACGCTACAGTGAGAGAGTTACTATTGGTGTGTATTATATAGTATACGATCAAATAGAATTGACTATTTAATACGTTTCTACCTGGCTATTCTAGCTTAAATAGATCCAAAACATAATAGTCACTGCATCAAGGTGTGTATAAGAATGATGAGCAAAAAATTAATAAGGTTGCTAATGCTGTTGGTGCTCTTGCCATTATATAGCTTCGCAGACAGCGTTTTAGTGAAAAATACCGCTCCTGAAGTTTATGTAGTAAAAAAAGGAGATACTTTGTGGGATATATCCAATATGTATTTGGATAAGCCTTGGCAATGGCCTCAGCTTTGGCGCACCAATATACATATTACTAATCCTCATCTTATCTATCCCGGTGACAAGTTACGCTTGGCTAAGAATCAAAAAGTTGAAATTGTTCTTGAAGTGGTGAGAGAACCATTAAAGCCTTTAATAAAGCTTTCTCCTGAAGGTTCCAAATCCTTTAAAACTCCAGAAGCTATAGCTGCATTGCCATGGTCAGTCATCAAACCCTATATAGAAAATGAGATGATTATGTCTAAGGAAGCTTATGATCGTTATCCATATATTCTGGGAGATAAAGAGGGAGCTGTTCGTTTTGCCACTGATAATCTAGTGCTTGGAAAAGCCTCCCGTCGCAGTAAAGAGAATGTGAACATTGTTAGAATGCAAAATGAGCTCTATGACATGGATGGCAATTTTATCGGTTTACAAATACGCCATTTAGCTAGAGCTAAGTTAATGAATGCTGATGTAGGCAAGCAAAAACTCATTAAAATATTACAAGCAAAACTAGAGGTTAAGCGAGGTGATAAAATCATTCCTGCAGTCACAAACGAACTAGATGAAATTTTGCTTATTGCCGCAGAAAACCAAACTGGCTATATTATTCATGACTTAGAGCAACATAACTTATTGGGTAAATATAATGTGGTGGTGCTAGATATTGGTTCGGATCAAGTTTCTGCTGGAACTATAATGGGCATATACAGTCAAGGGCCAAAAATAATTGATGGAAAAGAACCCAAATATGAAGGCGAAACAGACATAAACCTTAACGCTTTTAAAAAGGGGGATGAAATTACTCAGCCAGCTTTAAAGATTGGAGAGGTTGTAGTATTTAAAGCTTTTGATACAGCAAGTTATGCACTTATTACTAAATCAGCTAAAGTCATAAAAAGGGGAATGATAGTAGCAAGACCCTAGTCCTAGCTGAAGCTAACTATCTAGGGAACAAATTATGCAACTGGATGTTGATTTAAATAGTCGTGAGTTGAAAAATTGGTTGAAGTTGACTCAGGTTCCAAATTTCTCGGTCTCTAGCTTGAAAAAGTTAAAGCAAAAGTGCGCTGTTGGGCTACCTGAGTTATTTACTCTATCAAAAAATTCTCTAGTGGAAGTGGGGTTTAATCACAAGCAAATTGAAGTAATACTGCATCCTAACATGAGTATTTTAGACGTTAGTTTGCGGTGGCTTAATAAAGCGCATAACCGTTTTTTACTTCACTTCGATCATCCTAGTTACCCAAGCCTACTCAAGCAAATTTCTAGTCCCCCACCACTGATATACGGTTATGGCGATCCCAAGCACTTAAACAACTATCAAATCGCAATAGTAGGAAGTAGAGCACCAAGTCCACAGGGCAAGGAAAACGCTAAGTTTTTTGCTAGCCGTTTAAGCGAATGTGGTTGGACAATTACTAGTGGCTTAGCCCATGGCATTGACGGAATGTCACATCAAGGGGCTCTGCTAGGAGGCTGTACAACTATAGCTGTTTTGGGTACTGCTATTGATAAAATGTATCCTAGGCGTCATATAAAGTTAGCGGATAAAATTCTACAGAACAATGGTGTGATTATTTCTGAGTTTGCACCCAACTCGCCCGGACGACCAGAATACTTTCCAAGACGAAACCGCATTATCAGTGGTTTGTCTATTGGCACTCTTATCATTGAAGCTGCAATAAAGAGTGGATCGTTAATTACTGCAAGATACGCTTTAGAGCAAAACCGAGAGGTATTTGCGCTTCCGGGAAATATTCACAACCCCATGTCTGCAGGATGTCATCATTTGATTCAACAGGGGGCAAAGTTGGTAACGTGTATAGAAGATATTAATGAAGAATTCACACAACTTATTTTACCTGCTCCGAGCAAAAAAGTAGATGAATCAGAAAAAAACATGTCACAGAGCTTGGCATCAGACAAATTGTTAGCTAGTGTAGATTTTGAAATAACGCCATTAGATATAGTAGCTCAGCGAAGCGGTATAAAAGTAGCAGATGTGATGTCACAATTATTAGAATATGAATTGCGCGGTTTAGTTATCGGTGTTCCCGGCGGTTACATTAAATTGGGGAGAAAATAACATGTTCGATATCCTAATGTATTTATTTGAAAACCTTATTCATAGCGAAACTGAAATACGAGTCGATCAAGACGAGTTGACAGATGAGCTTGTACGAGCTGGCTTTCATCACGACGAAATTTATAAAGCGCTTTCTTGGTTAGAAAAACTGGCAGCATTACAAGAGACTGATATTAAACCTTATTTAGCTAAAGGGCTTAATTCTTTTGTTACTCGTGTTTACACGCAAGACGAAGAGATGCGCTTGGATGTCGAGTGTCGCGGTTTCTTAATGTTCCTCGAACAAATTAATGTGCTGGATTCATCTACCCGAGAAATGGTGATTGATCGCGTGATGGAGATTGACTCAAAAGAATTTTGTCTAGAGGACATGAAATGGGTAGTGTTGATGGTGCTGTTTAATGTACCAGGAAAAGAAAATGCCTATGCCCAGATGGAAGATTTGTTGTTTGAAGAGCCGGAAGGGCCTTTTCACTGATTGTTTCTTATCTATAATCATTAAGAGTGTTTTATTAAGTGTCTAAAATTGATCACACTTTGTTTTCAGCTAGTGCGTCTGAACAAGCTTTCGGGCCTTGTCCAAAATGTAACGCTAAATTAAACGTCAGACGAGGTAAGTCTGGTATCTTTATTGGTTGTAGCCGTTATCCAGAATGTAATTTTTCAAAACCCCTACACGAATACGAAAATGCTGAGATCAAAATAATAGAGGGTTCCTCCTGCCAGCTATGCCAATCTCAGTTAGTCATAAAAAAGGGGCGGTTTGGGCTGTTTATTGGCTGTAGCGATTTTCCTGATTGTGATTATATTGAGTCAAACTCCAACAATGAAGACACACAATTAAACTGCCCGTCGTGTAAAAAAGGACATATTACTAAGCGCGCGAATAAGTTTGGCAAGTCATTTTATGCGTGTGATAATTATCCCAAATGTAAATATCTTCTGAACTTGCCGCCCATTGATTATCCGTGCCCAGAATGCCATTGGCCCATAATGCAAGAGAAGAAAGGAAGTTCAGAAGCTGAACTGTTATGCCCACAAAAACAATGTCAATGTAAAATTACTAAACCTTAATAATGCAATACAAAGGCCTCATTTGTATTGCATTGTGAATTATATACCTGAGTTAAAGTAGACTTATTTAGGATTACATGAAACCTCTATCCACAATCGAAGACGCAGAGCTTATCATTCAAAACTTGCTGCAAGGGGAGTTGATTGCTTACCCAACTGAAGCTGTACTTGGACTTGGATGTGATCCAGATAATGAAGATGCTGTGAACAAATTATTAGCCCTGAAAAGAAGACCTGTAGATAAAGGCTTGATCCTAGTTGCCAACACCTATTCGCAGTTATTACTCTATGTTGATGATGCGAAGATCCCTAGACATAAACGCACTGAAATATTTTCTAGTTGGCCAGGCCCAGTAACATGGTTATTACCCGCTGCTAAAAAAGCACCTAAATGGATTACTGGTGATAGTGATTTAATTGCAGTGCGGGTAAGTCAGCACCCTGTAGTAAGAAAGTTGTGCGAGTTATTTGGCAAGCCTTTAATATCTACCAGTGCTAATGTGTCTGGAGCAAAACCTGCAGTAAACACTGAACAATTATATCAACAATTCGACAAAACCTTATTACTAGTAGATGGCGCAGTAGGTGGGGCAAATAAACCCAGTCAAATACGTCATGGAATTTCTGGTCAAACCATAAGAGACAATTAGTTAGATGAAAACCGATTCATTACCAGATATAGAAAAAGTTAAACAGTACTTACTCAAGCTACAAGACAATATTTGCCAAACCTTAGAGCTGGTGGATGGTAAGGGAAGTTTTGTTGAAGATAATTGGCAGCGTGAGCTTGGCGGCGGTGGTCGCAGTCGCGTGCTAACAGATGGTAAACTTATTGAACAAGGTGGAGTCAACTTCTCACATGTTTTTGGAGGACAATTACCTGCATCTGCTACTGCTGCTCGTCCTGAGCTCACAGGTAGAAGCTTTCAAGCCGTAGGTGTGTCTTTGGTTATCCACCCTCACAACCCTTTTGTGCCAACTACTCATGCCAATGTACGTTTTTTTATCGCCGAAAAACCTGGTGAGGAGCCAGTTTGGTGGTTTGGTGGCGGATTTGATCTTACACCTTTTTATCCATTTCATGAAGATGTCGTGCATTGGCATTCAGTGGCTAATAAACTTTGCCAGCCTTTCGGTGACGACGTATACCCAGAATATAAAAAGTGGTGTGATGACTACTTTTATTTAAAACACCGAGATGAGACACGTGGAGTAGGTGGTTTGTTTTTTGATGATTTAAATAAACAGGGGTTTGAAAAAAGCTTTAAGTTTATGCAGGCAGTAGGCAATGGATTTTTAGATGCTTATGTACCTATTGTGGAAAAGCGTAAAGATATTACTTTTGGTAAAAAAGAGCGTGATTTTCAATTATATAGACGTGGGCGCTATGTAGAATTTAACCTAGTCTATGACAGAGGCACATTATTTGGATTACAAACGGGTGGGCGTACGGAGTCAATATTGATGTCTATGCTACCCCTAGTTCGATGGGAATATTGCTACGAGCCTGAGCCAGCCAGTAAAGAAGCAGATTTATATGCTAATTACCTCCATCCAAGAGAATGGTTATCGTGAGTAAATATACGGTGTTCGGTAACCCA
>CAJQKX010000336.1 GCA_905479025.1 uncultured Paraglaciecola sp. | reverse complement strand
CTTTGATTTCTTCAGGGCTACTGATATTAAGGAATTCTTTCTCTTCTTCAACGGGCTTAATGTAATAATCCATTTGCTCGACAATTTTCGAGTTAGGATTATTCAACATCCACAATCGACCTAAAGAGTTTTCTACCAAGTAACGTACAATCCAGTGTGGGGTGAATAACTGAGTAGCTGCTGGAATGTTCTCGGGTGTAATTTTTTTGTTTTTCTTTAAGCCTTCAAAAACTTTGTCTTTCTTCTCTGAGATATAGAACTGATACAACCAGCCAATACACTCAACGGACTCACAAGCTTCAGGCGTCATCGCTTCGCGGGTGTAGGCGAGGATAGAGTTGCCTGACAATAAGTCATCTGGCATGAGTAATTCGGTATAGTCTTCAATGCGTTCAAACAGGTAGGGCATAATGCGATGATAATCGTTACACACCGCTACGATGAGTAAGCGATAAGCTTCTGACTGGCTATCGCGACTTTTGATGGAGCCGTCTAACAAGCCAAATATCTTGGCTCGTGCCGCTTCATTCACAATACTTTCATCAATATGACCTGCTTTGGCCTCTGCCAAAATCTCTGGCTGGAATTGACCTTCCGCAGGGGAAAGCACTCCGATACGGTTATAGACATTCACATCCATAAACCGCAGCGCACAAAAGCGGTTAAACCATATATAGGCGACCTGTTCGATAAGTTGCTCTTTGCCCTTGCTCTTTAGTTCTGTCTCTAACTTGGCGACGACTTGAGGTAGCTCTCGACGCACTGAACTCTCTTCTTTAAGCACCAAATTGAGTTTGCTAGCCACCTGTTCGATAAGGCTTCTACGAGCAAATTGTGCGAATTTTTTAAGTTTTGAGATTTCCATTTTATGCCATCTATACAATTCGCGTAACAGGCCACTTTGGAAAGTTCTCATTCCATTTGGCCATATTGACTACCTGACAACTATCAACCAAAGCTTTGTTCCACCGGGATGGTTTCTTCTTAACTGGCAACTCTTGGTCAAGAGACTTTTTCATCCTGGAATTCAGTGCGTTGTCAAATGTTAACAGACAGATATAGTGAATAGGCTTGTCCACCTTATCTTCAGCATGTCTATATAAATATGAATCGCGATACTTGTATTTAAGATAATTCTTCAGCCACTTAAAGGCTTTTTGCTTTTGCTTCTTTTCGTCATCTGTGGAAAACACTGACGTATCGTATTGATCTTGCTCATCATAGTCTTTAATTTCGATGTAGACGTAGGCTTCTTCAAATTCTGCCATTACATCAATTCCCTTCATTGGAGCCCCGTGATAGGTAGCCTTGCTTTTGTCTGTCTCATCAAATACAAAAGCTTCGATAGCGTCATCAAATTCAAACCTAAAGCCATCAGTAGTCACTACTTTCATTTACCAAGACTTCCCATATCATTTTTAATTTCTTCATTAATGATATTTCCGAATGCCTCATCAATGGGGTTAGGCTGAAGGTCTGCATAATTATCAGTCGTCATGACTTTGATTCTGTTGCCATCCTTGTATAGGGAATGATAGCGAACTTGATCATCTTTTTTCTTACTGGAAAGCAGGTCAAACCACTTCAAAAACACATAGTCGTGGGTGGCCAAAACAATCTGCTGCCCATGACGAGAAAGCTCAAGAAGAATTCCCACTAGCATCTCCATCAGCTTCGGGTTGAAGTTGGACTCCGGCTCATCCCAAAAAAGAGTCCCGCTAATGCCGGGTTGAATTGCTCCAGTTTCTAGTAACCTTCCAAGCATGCCTGCTTTACGAAACCCTTCTGCAACCACATTAGCAGAGTATTCATTATTGTTAGATTTAAACGTAACTTTGCCGCCACCGTAAAAGACGAACTGACCATCTACGACTTCATTTATTTTTTCCACTGCCCATTTTGCTTTTTCCTGCATGGCACCCGGTCGCAGCTCTGGCAAATCCAGTGACAAACAAATATCTTGATAAGTTTGGTCAAAAGATAGATCGAAACGTTGGTACAAGCTGCTAAATCCCTTCATAAATGAAAGCACTTCCTTTGTAGGAATATATACTGGGGCCGCAGCTGTGGAATCAAGATTGCCATTACCCTTTAAGGTGGCTGTCTGAGAATTATTAAAAAATCCCAGCTCAATTTCTTTTCCATCACCATATGTGAGGTGAATCTTGGCAGTAGATTCAGCGCCACTTCTATGGAGCTTTGCAACTTTGTCATCCAGTGGTAGAAATAGCTTTACCAGTCGCTCGGTCATTTTTAACCGTAATGTTTCGGCTTCATTACTCGAAGTATCAAGCTGTGTTCTAGTACTTGATGCAGCATAGGCGACTTTGAGAAGTTGCGTCTTCCCTGTGCCATTTTCTCCAATAATAATGTTTATTTTAGGGCAAAGGTCTACGTCAACCTTATGGAACAAGGTAAAATTCTCTAGTGAAATTTTTTCAATCATAATTGCACCTTTTTACCTTTTTGAATTTCTTCTAGCAGTGCTTCCCGATACTTAGCAAGATAATCTTCCACATCCGACGCGCTTGCCAACCAAGGTTTGTGGAAATTCACCCTGACATTTTTAGCAGCGATTGTCGCTGGCTTTTTGCGCTCTTCTGGCTCAGGTTTCTGCTCGGTTTTGCCATCTGAACTTTCCGTTTTTTGTACAGCGTGCCCCGATTCATCTTCTACCTGTATTGAAGCCCCGTCCTTTTCTTCTTCCTCTGGCTGATTCCACGCCATGAGCTGCTGGACTAGAGACGAGTATCGATGATCTTCAAAGCGGCGAACTTCATCACGAATCATCGCTATTAATGACTGACTAGTCACTTTCGATACAACCTCATCAAAGGCTTTAGATAAGTTAGTTTGCTTGTCAGCTTCTAAGTCCTTGTATTCCTCAAAGCCTTCTAACTTAGCTTTAAGCCTTTCAATGGCTGTCAGCGCATTCGCTCGCTCAGCTTCTACCTGATGCTCAATTTTTTGCTGGAGTGATGAGTAATCCGCTTTTAGCTGCTGTATAGCTGCCCCTTTATAAATAGCGGGGTCAACTAACGCTACCGCCAAACCTTGGGGCTCATCGCCTTCGATATATTCCAGATTTGGTTTTTGGTTCTCTAGCAGAGAGCGGGCTTCATCGTAGTTATCTTTACTAACCCCCTTCATAAATTTCAGTATCGGATCAATAGTTTTTTCTTTGTAGTCAAACCATTGATCTTCTTGAATGGTTAATTCAGACATGAACCATGTGTAGGGTTTTGATTTAAGGTCTTGTAATGCCACAACGATAGGCGAAAGCGCTCGCAAAAATGGATACTGTGATGCTTGAGCTAAACGCTTATCTAGCTCAATCGCTTGATTGGCAAAACCTTCTTGAAGTTCTTTGGCTAACGCTTTTACCTCTGTGGCGTGTGCTACTTTCTCAAAGTAGTCGTTGTAGAATTCCTTCACCTTACGAACTTGTGACTGATTAAATTCAACTTGGGGGTCAAGAATTAAATTGCCGTGGGACGCTGTGTTCCTAAGCGCTCTGGCGAGTTCGGCATCATCTAGCAAGTTAGTTGACTCCCTTACTTCGATTTTTGCCCTGCCACACAAGTGCGCCAAACTGCAGAGCACTGCCGCGAAAGACCAGCCGTAGGGCTTACTTTCAAATTTTTGTAGCAACGTTTTTACTGTGGTACGGATACCGCCGCGACTATTACTTTGAATGAACGAGAGCATTTCTTGCTGAGGTTCTGGTAATTGGATTTCTTCCCCAAATAAGCCTTGTTCAGCTTGAATCAAAATCTCGGCGATTTGTGCTTCGTTGTACTGTGTGCTACGGAGCATTTTCAGGTTTGGATAGGTGTGTTTAATCAGTTCACCAAAGGCTCTAATTATCTTACCTTGGCCATCTTCGCCACTCAGTTCAAGTTCCTGACCCGCAACGAAATACTTCGCGTTGCCGATCAATTTCGAAGTCAATATTCTTAGTTGATTCAATCGCTCCGAATTTTGATTCCCTTTCTCAGTAAGAATCCGCTTTATACTATCTTGTTGAGTAGTACGAGTTCCATGCAAGATATATTTATCAGTTTGCTTATATAGGATAAGGTCACGAACCAATCGTTCGCTTTCAGGGAGCACAATACGTAATTCGTCACTAAATACCGTATCTGACTTGTGTTTTTCAAAAGCATCACGATGATCGTGAAATGAAGTAATCACATTTATCGCCAGTTCGTATTCTCGGCCGCTTAGATTGTCATCCAAACGCTTAGTAAAGGGGTAGTCTTGCCCATTTTCATTCCAACGTATTTTCCGTGTTTTTAAAACACCGTCATAAATTAGCTTTTCAAGCTCAGTTGCAACTGCAGTATTGTCTACCTCAGTATTTTTTATCTCTTGTTCTACGTCCTGCTCTTCATCAGTTAGGTATTCAAAATATTCGCCGTTTCTTTGAATATATGTTTGTTTCTCAAGTAGATTTAGGGCTTCTTCTACGTTCAGCTTTAGCGAAGGGATATCTCGTTCAAAACTGTCGTGCATTAGAACGCATAGATTCCGCACTGTTGGTTTGAATTCTTTGACGTATTTAACAAGAAATAGCGCTTTTAGCAAACGAACTGCGAATTGGTTATCGAGATTCTGTTCAGCTTTCAGGATCGACTGCTGGGTAGCTGTTTTTAATGCCGTTCGAATACCTTCAAACATCAAATCAAATGTTGCTAAGTCGCCAAGCTTATGCCCTTTTATCGCGATAGCTACTTGCTGGAAGACTCCAAGCATTGATCGCTCACCCACCGAACTATGCTTACCTTCGAAAGCGCTGTGCGTAGATAGATTTTGTATAGAGGATTGAAACAGCGTGAACTGATAGGGAACAAAAGGGTAACACTGTATAAAGTGTTCCCGATCTTTGAAGTTTCGGTAGGTCGCAGAGCCATCAGCAAAATCAAATATCGTTTTAAAATTGTTTTCTTGCTGTTGATGCAGGTCACCAAGTTGTTCAATGTATTCCTCACGCTTTTCAAGCAATCGAAGCTGGATCACCTCTGCTACATCTTGACTCGTGAGCTTCATTCTGCTTTTAAAGCGGGCTTGAATTTTAGTGAAGTCGTTGCTTTGCTGCTTACTCGTTTCACCAACTACAGAAGACATATCCTCTTGCGCTGTCACAATGATCCATGCCTGACCATTACACTTAGTAGCCAAACTCTCGGCAACAGTCTGCAAATTGGTCATAAGTTTTATATTATCTGCGATGTATTGGCCTACCTCATCAATAAAGAAATTTAGCCTGAAAGCAG
>CAJQKX010000335.1 GCA_905479025.1 uncultured Paraglaciecola sp. | reverse complement strand
TTTTACGTGGCAGTATAGCAACAGTTTCTGCAGTGGCAGCAAGCGGATTGGTTTCTTTGTCGGGTAACGCCCTCGCGAGTCATCATAGCGCTCCAGTGATTAACTATGGGCCAAGTGCGGGCATTGCCAAACTTAACGCCAATGAAAATCCTTATGGTCCAAGCCCAAGTGCAATGAAAGCTATCATGCAAGCTAGTGCTAAAGGGGCATATTATGCTGCTGAGCCTTATAAAGTACTGGTTGATATGATAGCCGAGAAAAATGGTTTAAGTAGTAGCCAGATATCATTGAGTGCCGGCTCCAGTGGTGTATTATCTTATGCTGCTAACGCTGCTGCTACAAAAGGTCTAATACTAGGGCCTGATTTATTTTGGGATACTACTGCTAAGGCTCCACAGAAAACTGGTGGTGCAAAAATCAAACGCATAGCCAAAACCACTGATTTAAGTATTGATTTAGACGCCATGTATGCCGCCATTGATGCTGATGTCGCTATGGTACACATAACAAATCCGAATAATCCTACTGGGTGTTTATTGGATGCTGGAAAGTTAAGAGATTTTTGTATTAAGGCGTCTAAGAAAACATTAGTTTTGGTAGATGAAGCTTATAACGAAGTGACCGATATGCCCGAGAAAAACTCAATGGTTTCTTTGGTCAGAGAAGGGCATAACGTGATAGTGGCTAAAACTTTCTCTAAAATATATGGCTTAGCAGGCATGCGTGTAGGTTACATGATGGGATCTGAAGAAAATACCGCCAATATCAATCGCTTTAGTTTAGGTGGGTATGCTATGAACCAAGCTGGATTAGCGGCGGCTATTGCGAGTTATAACGATGAAGCCTTTTTAAACATGTCCAAGTCAAAAATTGTAGAGGGACGCGAAATGGTGTTGGATGCAGTTAAGGCAAATGGGTTAACGGCTCTGCCTTCTTCGACTAATTTTGTATTTGTAGATTTGGCCCAAGGCAATGCAGAAATATTTCGGCAAAAAATGGCTGAACAAAATGTGTTAATTCGAGGCATTTATCAAGACTATAATCATTGGTCTCGTGTGAGTATGGGCCTGATCCCTGATGTACAAAAATATGTAAATGCACTGCCCAGGGCATTAGAACAAACCTTAGCCTTGTCTTAAACGCATATAATCAATAGATGATGCATTACTCAAAAAAGTAATTTTCCTCTCCAATTGCCCATGGAATGGGCTTCTTTTGTTAGTCCTAATATTGTTTTACTGACAATTTGCATGGCAATACTGACCGGTCGTTTTGAATTATTCACTAACAGTACATCTCGGTTAAGTTCAGGTTGTGTAATAGTAATCGTTTTGATTTGTTTGGATTTTTCTAAATGAAATACTGCACAAGACGGCAGTATCATCAAGCCTAATCCATCGGTTACATAACGTAAATTGGTCATCAGCAATCCAAAATTTTGTTTATTCCAAATTCGAATCCCCGTCTGCGTTTCATAACGATTAAGCATTTGCACTAGGGGGTCATTTTGGTTGGGCAAGATGATTTCAAATTCAGCGAGCTGTTTAAACGCGATATTGTCTTGTTTGGCAAGTTGCTCATATGCCTTTGTATTGTGTTCAGTACCAACCACCAAATAGATATTCTCTTTAATTATAGGAGTACTGCAAAAATTTTTGTCTGTAACGGTGCTTTTATAAGTAATCGATAAATCAATTTGCCCATTGCTAAGGCATTGGTTTAGAAAGTCAGTACTGCCAAAATGTAATGTGAGCTCTACATTTGGATAGTTTTTTTGAATGGCTTGTGTAAGTGGTATAGCTAACACATTAGAGACTGATTGGGCCATACCAATGGATATTTGACCAGAGGGATTCGATTCAGTATTGTCAATTTCGCTTTTAGCTAAACCCATTTGATGGATAATAGATTGAGCTCTAAGGTAGAATTTCCCCCCACTTTTCGTAAGTCTCACTCCTCTAAAATCACGTTCGAATAATTGAACAGATAATTCGTGCTCCAAACTAGAAATTTGCTGGCTAATAGCCGGTTGAGCGATCCCCAGCTCTTTTGCAGCACCTGTAATACTGCCTTTATCTGCTGTTTTGAGAAAGTACTGAAGTTGTTTGCTATTCATTTAGATCTTATTTCTGCCAATCGAGCTTTGCAACATAATTGTGCAATCGAGTCATTAATGCGCATTTAATTATTCGTTCTCATTCATGTAGCCTGTGTTGCCAATATATTTGATTTAGGTAATTCAACTATCGTGCCATTAAATCAATAATAAGTCAGTGTTAACGGGGTCTCCATAAGGCATAAGGAAAGTATAGGGGGGGTATATTAAATTTACATTTCTGATTGGCATTTGTGTTGCTATTCAATAATTGAGAAGCGAGGTGTATTGCTGTTTTTGCTACCTAAAAAGGTGCATTGCACTTGTACAGACCCCTTCGTTTACAAATTGTGTATGAATCGCCTATTTAGAGCGTTGAAGCACTCAGTTTTAGGTTTTACAAATATCGCTCACTATAAGAGGTTAAACATGCTTAAACTACACAAACTTAGTCTATCCATCCGTCGGACGCTGCCAATTTTAGCGGCTACGTCTGGGTTAGTCATGATATCACCAAGCATTTATGCCCAAGATGCAGAAAAAACAGATGAAACCAATTTAGAACAAATCGTTATCACAGGTTCAAGGGGTGTTCCAAGATCAATAGCTGACTCTGCTGTGCCAGTGGATGTATTTAGCGAAGAGGATTTAGTGTCTGTTTCTTTTACCGATACTAATGACATATTAAAAACTTTGGTGCCTTCGTATTCTTTGTCCCGTCAGCCTATTTCTGATGGTGGGTCCTTTATACGACCAGCAAGTTTACGCGGCATGCCAACGGATAAAACCTTGGTTTTGATTAATTCAAAAAGGCGACATCGTTCTGCATTAGTGCAAATTGGTGGATCGGGTACGCAAGGGCCTGATATCGCGACTATTCCATCATCGGCACTAAAAGGCGTGGAAGTACTTCGTGACGGTGCTGCTGCTCAGTATGGTTCAGATGCTATCGCGGGTGTAATAAACTTTCAGTTGAAAGACAACGACGAAGGTGGCTCATTGTCAGTCGATATGGGCCAATATTATGAGGGTGATGGAGAGCAATTCACTGTAACGGGTAACATTGGTTTTGCCCTTGGTGATAAAGGCTTCTTTAGTCTTTCAGGTGAAATTTCAGATTCAGCCTCAACTTCTCGTTCAGAACAGTATTGTGAAGGTTGGGCTTGTGTCGATTCCAATGATGCTAATTTCTTAAGCGGCGGTTCTTTTGACAATACATTAGCTGGTTATTCTGATGAAACTTATGTTGCTGGTCTGAGCACCGCCAATTTAGGTGGAGAGAGTGTCGTTCAACCTTGGGGACAACCCAACGCTTCAGCTACCCGATTGTTCTTCAACTCGGGCTATGAACTTAGCGATACAATGAAGTTATATGCCTTTGGTAATTATTCTGACAGTGAAGGTGATGGGAGTTTTTATTATCGCTATCCAGGTAACGGAACCATTGAAAATATTCGCTTGGACGACGGTTCACTTTACTCACCGCTTGTGAAATTCCCTGGTGGTTTTACACCTAGATTCACTGGTGAAATTACTGATTTCTCCTTATTAGGTGGGATAGAAGGAGAATTTACTAATGGTATGAAGTATGACTTTAGTGGTCGATATGGTTCAAATGAAATTCAATATACATTAGAAAATACCATCAACCCTTCTATGGGCCCAGATTCGCCTACGTCATTTCGCCCTGGTGATTTGATTAATGAAGAACTTCAATTTTCAGCTGACTTCACACAATTCATAGATGTGGGTTTTTCATCGGAATTAGTCTTTGCTTTTGGTCTAACGTATATGGAAGAAAGTTATGAGTTAGTGGAAGGAGATGCAGATTCGTATAGTGTTGGAGCATATTCAAGTCCTGACCCCCATGGTTTCTGTAATGATGATGGTTCAGCTACCGATAATGGTATGGCAGTGATTTCAGGTGGTTCTACCTTAGACTGTTCAGATTCTTCTGACGCTGTGTACCGCGCTGTAGGCGTAGGCTCTAATGGCTTTCCAGGGTATTCACCGGAATATTCCGGGTCATACGAACGTGATATGGCAGGAATTTATGTAGACCTAAGTTCCGATATTACGGATGAGTTTTTTTTACAAGGTGCCTTACGATACGAAGATTACTCTGATTTTGGTTCTGAGTTAGTTGGAAAAATAGCCTTCAAATACAGTTTGACTGATGATGTTAACTTACGCGGCTCTGTGGGCACTGGTTTTAGAGCACCTACCCCTGGCCAGCAAGGTACCACTAATGTTT
>CAJQKX010000334.1 GCA_905479025.1 uncultured Paraglaciecola sp. | reverse complement strand
CCAGAGCGACCGCTTCTTGTTTAAATTCTGCGGGATAATGTTTATTTGTTCGTTTAGTCATATTCACCTCAATTAACAGGATTATAATCCTTTATTGAAGTGTCCGGTTAATTCAACCACAACAAAGTGTGTTTCTTAAAAGAGGGGGCGCTTTTTAGTTTTTTAAGATTAGGTTGTTTTTCGTCTTTCCATTTGAGATATTGAGGTAAAAAATATTCTTTTTCTTCAAAATCATAGGAAAACAGTTTTTCTAATATATTAGGCCGTACCATTTGATCTCTGTAAAATAAATCAATATCTTCAGCACTCATATGCTTTATGATCAATGCAACATCTACTTGAGATAATCTATGGTAAGTCATAGTTTCTAGAGGGACGCGCTCTAATATTTTTTTGAAGCGAGACACAAGTTCAAAAAATTGAGTTTGTGTCTCTGCCGTATCAAAGGCATCTTTTATAAGGAAGCGATAAAAACTAAGGATTAAGTCAAAGAAATAGGGGATCAATTTTTGATTATCTGATGACTCTAAATAGGGCAAAACGGACTCGATCATTCGAATTCGATAGTCGCAGGTTAAAAAAGTTTTTTGTTGTGTTATGGACTGATTGCTTGAATCTGTTCGCTTCAAATAGTAATGAAGCACTTCAGTAGTTATGCTGACTTTCCTTGCTTTATTATACAATTGTAGTGAAAATAAATGGTCTTCAAACCATCGCTGTTCTTCATCAAAAATCAAGTTGCTTTCTCTATATAGTTTTAGAGAAATGAGCTTATTCCATGCTGCTACATCCCATACGAGTTTGGGGTAATTGACAATAGATATATTAAAACATTCTACAAAGTTGAATTTTTTATGCCACAAAAGTGGCCAGGTATTCCCCTCTTCATCAATGTGACGAGAGTTGAATGAAACGACTTCAGAGCCATGCTCTTGTACAATACAGAGGCAATGCTCCAATGCTTTTGGATTCAAAGTATCATCAGAGTCCAAAAACAATATGTAGTCTCCAGTACAATATGTTACGCCCGTATTACGAGAAGCTGAAAGTCCTTTATTCTTCTTGTGGGCATAAATATGAATTTTATTAGATTGATAGGCCTCTATGATTGAAATACTCTTGTCAGGAGAACAATCATCTATGACTATAATTTCGATGTCTTGGTATGTTTGTGATAAAACAGAATCAATACAAGCAGATATGTATTTTTCTACATTATATACTGGAATAACAATACTTACTTTCATCACAGCTCGCTTTAAGGCTATTAAGAATTTATTTGTGTAAATGACAAAGGATGAGGACTATCCATAAAAGAAATATTTTCCATAGGGTTAAAACCTTGCTCTATTAACGTGTGATACTGAGTACTATCTTGTTTTACGTATAAAAATAAGTTGTCTTTATACCATGATTCCCCCTTTTCATCATGACGATGAAGCATTGGTCGGAAAAGATCAAAAACAACATAACCGTGTACAGCAAACAACGTTGCCCAATAGCTATGTTTCTGACAATTAGGTTTCGTCGCTTCTGTTAAATATGTAGATCCAAAAAGAATAATATTTGAACTATGACATAATGATTTAATGCATTGTTCTGAATGCGCCGGATTTAAGTTTTCTACTAATTGCAGGCTTATGACTAAGTCAAAATGTTCATGGAGGTTTTCAGTCAAGTTAATTGGTCGAAGTTCCAGGGTCTCTATTTTTACCCCTTCTAATTTGTCTTCGTGCTCATATAACCCTAAGCAACGTAAAATACCAAGGTCTGAACAGGCTATTAGCCAAGCAGTCTTACGACAGCCAAAATGAGTGATGGAATTGATTGTAAAATTTTCAACAAGATATTTAAGAACTAATTCCGCTGTTTTGACAGACGTCTTGTTCGAATAAATATAACAACCATTTTTATCTGTTATGTCAGGATTACTGCTCTCCCATTCTTGCCAAATTTGTTCAACGGGATAATATTCATTCAACAACTCATAATCTTTTCGATAATATTCTAACAATATTTCAATTTGTTTCCGGTTCAAGTTATCAAGTGAAATTCTAGGTCCACCTGTTTGTGAATGCTTGAAACGCACATTACTACCCGTCATGATAGACAAGTCATCTTCTAAAGCAGACAGACTTTCTAGAGGGTAAATTTTATCAAATTGTTCCAAACTCCTTGCTTTATCAAATATCTCAGAAATAGGTTGAACATGATGTTGAATAGGTAATACCTTTAAATAAATGGGCAAATTCTCAATAAATTGTGTGATAGTTGGGTCAAAATATGGAATTTCTCCTTTTAAGGATGGGTGTATATCTTGAATAGTACTTTCTGAAAGTTCTCCATGAAAAAGAACACGGTTAGAGTATGCTGACAAAAAGCGTTTAATTGGATCTCGGATGACTATAAAGTTAAAATCACATAGCGCAAGATTTTGGTTGTTGTTAAAAGCATCATGTATATGCATTCCTTCTTGTTCTTCCGAAAAGCCTTTCTTAAACTCCAATTCATAAAGGGCATTTTTGATAGAAGTACAAGCGACTTTTGGGATAGGGAAATAGCCGACTTTGTTATTCATGACACAAATTCCTTTAGCCGAACATATGGCTTTCCATTCTTTCCAAACTTGGTCGACGCTATAATATTCATTTAATACTTCGTAATCATCACGGTAGTACTCTAACAATACTTCTATAGATTGTTTGCTTAACGCTCCAATCGAGATCACTGGAGCACTATTTTGCATGTTTGGGAGTGTCACGTTCTCACCTGTCATATTAGACAAGTCTTTCTCTAGAGAGTATATATTTTCTAAAGGGTACACCTTATCAAACTGCTTAAGGCTTTCTGTCTTGCTCAATAGCGTACACATGGGTTGAAAGTGATGCTGAATAGTATCCACCTTTAAGTAAAGAGGTAAGTTTTCGATAAATTGATTAAGTTTTGGATCGAAGAAAGGAATTTGTCCCTCCAATGATGGGCATGTATTTTGAATAAAGTTTTTTGAAAGCTCCTTATGCATCATCACCCGGTTGGCGTACCCTGACAAAAATCGTTTAATCGGATCTCGTATAACTATAAAGTTGAAGTCAGGCAAAGGGTTGTTTTCTGCTTTTTTCTTTTCATTAAAAAAATTATGTATATGTGTATTGTGCTCTTCTATTGAAAAAGCCTTTTTATTTTCTAATTTATAAAGAGCATGTTTAATGGACGTACTGGCTATTTTTGGAATAGGTGTATAGCCAATTTTATTATTTATAACAGAGATTTTTTTGAAAGGAGATGGTGGCGTAAATGCCACCTGTTTCAGTTGGGTTTTTGGCTTCAAAATATTTTTAGTTAGGTCTTTTAATCTGGTTTCCCAGAAAAAATAAAGTCTCTTTAGTTGGTTATTTTTTGATTTTTTGACTTCATGTACTATTTCATTTTTTTGAAACGTCAAGACTGCTAATAACACATCGTTGTGTCCGTTATTTTTCATCCACAGTTCATTACGTCCTTTGGCGATCCAAGCATTAGATAAAAAATGACCACCTTCTAAGGAAGTATCTACAAGGATGGATCCTGTTCCTTGTTTCAATAATAAATCTACACTTTGACCATTTTTGTCAACAGCAATGCCAGAACAATGAAAGCTGTTTCTTTCTATCCCTGGAAGAATATTGATGATCTCAAAGTGTTTAAAGTCATTAATTTCTTTCGTTTTATCTAACTGATAGTTGGGGACTAGACAAAGGTGTAACTGGTCTAAAGCTCTTACTTGTTTGAGGAAATCTTCAGAACCATTGAAACGTGTGTAATCTGTTTTCGTGCCTTGAGCTCCCTTTTTAAGAAGTTTTTCAAAAAATTCTTCAGGAATATCTGTCATTGATGGCACTAGCAATGTAAATAAGTCTTGCACTAATTTTTTTGACTGCTTATAGGGTTGTTTATATAAGTTTTCGAAGCTAACAGTTAAGGGAAATGCCTTAAGAGAAACAGATTTTTGATAGATAGACTTCATTTGTTTTCTGCATGTCAATTCATGTTGAATGAGTCTTTTGCTTTCAATTTTTTGAGAAAATATCGAGTTATCTAAATTGGATTTATTCTTAAAATCTGACGACCAGACACCTGTTTTTTCTGCATAATTGAGACTTAATAATCGACCTTCTGCCTGCTCTCTGTATAAGAATAAATGCTTATAACCATACTGAACGCTAATTTCTAACAAAATGGCATTTACTTCATCAGGGACATTCTCTAAACAATGCTTAATACAGACTTTTTGAGATAGAATATCTATAAGCGCGTTTTTCAATTGTTCTTTATTTTTACTTTCCTTCCAATTTTTTACGACATACCCATAGATACGATTTTTATTGAAAGGTTCATAATGTGCATTAGCATTGTCCATAGACGAAAATAAAGTATGTGCTAAATTTGTTCCTCCTGTCCTGCGAAAAGTCCATATAATTAGAGGTGATAGATGTTGTTTTCTTATTAAAAGTGCATATTTTTTTGGCTCTGTGTTTTTATAAGAAATAGCAATATTCTCCATTGCCTTTATAATAAGGGATGAAATGCTGTTATTAAATTTAGGCATCAGGCCATACAACTGGTTGATGGTAGACTCTTGCCAAAGCTTTTCTTTTTGAACCGGTTTGATTTCAGGGTTAGGATATTCTAAATTATAATTTGCTTTTAACCATCGCCTGTCATTTTGACTTTCAGAGATGATTTTTGTCTGAACTTCTTCACTTAGGGAAAATTTCACTCCTTGTAATTGCGATAAGATTTTATGCTCATTCATTTTCCTATGTGGATTAACTTTTTTATTAATCATCGTAGGGACTTTTTCGTTCATATATGAGATGAGCTCAATCGCTTCATGACAGTAACCAAGATTACTCCAATTCTCTTCATACTTTCCTTGTAAATCAGCAGATATTCGACCTAAGAAGTAATTAAATGGCCCCTGTTTTGACACAAGCATGTCTTCAAAACGATAAACATCAACAGCATCTTTACCAAATGCCGTGATGTATTTAGTCAGTACATCTTGAAATAGATTAGGCTTTTGAGGTGTATTCTTACAGATTTCATCTAGGGAAATAACACCTGTTTTTATATTCTCTTGGCATAAGCTTTGCCAATAGGACACGGGCTCACGTAGGCAACAGATAATTTTAAACTCAACAGCTCCTTCTGTTAATGTTTCTATGTCTTTTTTAAATTTATTTATACCTTCAAGGGGAAATTTCGATAGCTTTTCTGCAGAAAAAATGATGGCTGGGACTTCCTCTTTCAATACTGCTGCTAGTTGAGAAAGATAAGATGCTTGTAACACTTTTACCTTCTCAACAGTATCAATTCCGATTCGCCTGTTATTACTCCACTTAAAGGGATTTACATCGTAAAGGTTTGTAAATAAACTCCCATGATTGGATTCAGTATTTTGTTTATACGAGTTTTTAAATAGCGGGAAATAATATCCCAACTGTTTTAATGTATGATGGTGGTCACTAAAAGATTGTTGGATCGAGGTAGAGCCTGTCTTATGAATGCCTATATGGATAATTATTCGCTTCAATTTACCATTGCCTTATATAATTTATTGTTACACCACATTTCCTTCGTGTTAAACCGTTCTTCGCAATAGGAATAGGTGTCAGCGTAGTAATTAACAATGTCTCTCTTCAGCTGTTCACTTATTGTTTCAGTTTTTTTTGACTTATTGAATACTTTATTAAAATCGGGTTTAAAATCAGGGATGTTCAAAAATTTCTCTAGACACTGATTTTCTTGTTTGGAGAATAATTTTTCATAAATGCTATAAAATACTTGTTCAGGCTCAAAAACAGCATCTAAGTTCCTCATTGTTTTTTCATATTGTGTTCGCAGACGGCAATGTTCGCTTTTGTAATATGCAAAGGTATCGATTTCTTCACTTGTTATCAATTCTTTGGTTTTTCTTCGGTTTGGTCTTCTAGACATCCTGACTGCAGAACAAATTCTCTCAAAAGGATCTCTCATCAAAAAGATAACCTTAATGTTATACCCCCTTTTTGCAAGTTCTTCTTTGACCTCTTTTAACGCGTCAACAGAAAGCCCCGCATATGATGGAGATATATCGCCAACAAAATTCACTTCTGGTTTAGTAGAAATTAATTTGTCGAAAAAATTATAATACGAATCAATATCTTGACGAAACTTAACAAGCAAATCTAAATTCTTTTCTTCCTGTGATTTTATAATCCCCCACTTTCGTGTCAATTTAGATCTATCTTTTAGTGTTTTTTCTACAGGATCGTTACATCCCATATACTTGACATCTAAAACGTGATGTTCCTTTGTAAAACCCATGTCGACAAATTTACATTTTATTAGTTGTTTATATAGCCAAGTTGTCCCACCCTTTTGACACCCTACGCCCAAAATAAATGTTTTTTCCATCATAATAAATTCCTAAAAAAAGATTGAATACATCTAGCAAGAATAGATTGAAAATTTAAGTCTATGTGGCTCTTGAATAACGCACAATAACCTAGTTAATATATCGATGAGTTCGGTAATGTAAGACCCATGTTTTACGTTGTTTCAGGTTTAAACGATAGCATCAAATACGGTCAAAATAGTTGGCGGCTCCTAGGATATTTTTATTAGAAGAGTATAAAGATTTTCTAACTTTTTGTTTCAATTTTACTGCTATGTCTGAATTAGTTTCAATAATAAAAGCAAGGCAAAATGTATTTGCATTTCCCCAAAATACCCCATTAAGGGTTTGATTGTGAGTAGGCAGTGTAATCTTTTTTGCCCCACTAGTTCCCGATTTTTTTGCAGAAATACTGTAAGGCTGAGCTACCAGCCTTGGGACTTCCAATATGTTATTTATACTCTTTCAAATAACTTTCTGCCAAGATTTTATATTTTTTCTGTGTGTAAAATTAAATTTTTAAAGTTGTTTGAATTCTAAATATTTAGAATTTTTTAAATACATTGCATTCATCTCATGAAAACGTTTTAGGTAAGTGCTTTTATTAAATTTTTCAAATACACGTCGGTTAGCTTCTTCCCCCCAAGCGTGTTGTAGGGATTTATTTGAGTATAAGTTTATAAGGGCTGACTTGAGTACAGCGAGGTCACCTAAAACTGCACTTACACCAGCACCATCATCAAAAATAGCGCTAATGTCACCTGTGTTTTTAAAAGAAAAAATCGGCAAATTAAAACTTGCAGCCTCTAAACACACCTGTGGGCATGGGTCTTCTTTGGAACTGAGAAAGAACATATCTCCTATTGAAAAATATTCCATAATATTAGGTTTGTATCCTAGGAATTGAACTCTATCCCTCAGTCCGTATTTAGCTACAAGCTTCTGAAGTTTTGACATTGCTAAACCTTCCCCCAGCCAAATAAAATCAATATCATCATTAATAGAACAAACTTGTTGTGCTAGTTTAATAAAGGCTTCTGGGTTTTTTCTTTCACACAACGTACCTGCTCCCAAGACAAGAAAAGCATTTTTCCTTAAGCCCAATATTTCCCTTAAGGCGACTTTATTTGTGAGATCGAGTTGTTTGCTTCTTTTACTCAGAAAAGGGCGTAAAACAGTCATTCTAGATTTATTGACGCCATATTTTTCAAGCATTAACCTATGTGTATATTTTGAAGCTAAAATAATATGGCTTTGACTATCTAGTATCTTTTGAAGTGATTCTCGATATAACTCTAAACTACAGCCCATTTCGTGTATATAAGCAAACTTAGGACTGTCCAAATAAGAAAAGAAATCAATGATTCCAGCCGAAACAATGGTATTGAAATAAACCGCACTAGAATCATCTGTAACAAATGATTCTAGTGTTGCTTGATGTGTTACTTGCGATATGGTGTACAGATGTAATACTTTGCCACATTGTTCAAATTCATCAATTAAGGGTCCTCCTTCTAAAAGGATAATTTGCAGTGAGAAGTCCTTTTTTAAATTTTGGAGAAGATTTACTAAAAATAATGGTGCCCCTGTTCTAGATGCATCATGTGAAACAAATACTAATTTAGCTTTATTTGGGTATAGTTGATGACCGCTAATGATGATGTTTGGAGATACTTTACGGCCTTCATTTTCTCCATACATAATATAATGGGCCAAAGGACCCATTCTATATTTTTTAACATCATAATATCGTTTGAGGTAAAAAGAGGTATCAAATACAGAACTAGGTCTGCGCCCTTCTTTTTCGCCATGCATTATGTAATGTAACAATGGAGATATATTGCTTTTTTTTACATCCGGGTTTTGTTCTAAATACCAGGGAATATTAAACAAACCTGATTTATTGATTACTTTTCGTCTACAACAATAGCGGAAACTGTTCCAGACATGTAAAAACTTATTTTTGATTGCCATCGTTTTTTTGCCGGTTGAAAAATAACTTATGTGGTTTAAAAACCCCAAAAATAAAAATAAAAATAAAAATAAAAATAAAAATAAAAATAAAAATAAAAATAAAAATAAAAATAAAAAGTCAATAAAAACAGGCCATCAATGCTACGTGAGGCGTTTTTTAATGCCCTAATGCCCTAATGCCCTAATGCCCTAATGCCCTAATGCCCTAATGCCCTAATGCCCTAATGCTTTAATTATAGATAATTTGAACGAGTTACCTAATTTATCATATTGAATAACAAACTGAATTTGGGCTGCAATCATTAGGCTAAACGGGCTATTCAAATAACGTGTATGATGTAAGAAAAATCGATGATTTGTGCAAGATTCAAGACCTGAAGTTGCTACCGTTTTTTCGGACGATATAATATAAAAATATTTGTCTGTTCATTTTTATGCTAGCAAGCGTAATAAAAAACTGAAGCCAGGGTTGCACTGCAAGTTTAAAAACACTTTATAACAACTCTGGGTTTTATCTTGCTGATAAAATTGATAAAATTAATAAATTAATAAAGTGTTTCGTAGTATACTCACAAGTTACTCAAAAGTTACTCAAAAGTTACTCAAAAGTTTAGGGAAAATTTCAAACATGGCATCAGTATAGAATGCAACATAAATTAAACAATTTGCGTTTTTGGCAACTCGTAAAAGTTAAAATCCAGATGAACTTAAAGTCAGAAGCGTCAAAGCATCAGCTCAATTACATCTGGTGGCTTCTCGAACCGGCATTATTTATTGCTATTTATTATGTCATTTTTGGTGTCTTTCTGAATGCTCGGTCTGAGAATTTTATTGCCTTTTTAATTTGCGGGAAGATCCCATTTCTTTGGTTTAGTCGCTCAGTCACCAACGCTTCAAGTTCTATAATGACCGGAACCGGGTTGATGAACCAAATTGACATTCCAAAACTATTTTTCCCACTAGTAGTTATTGGGCAAGATCTAGTGAAAACTTTTTTTGTATTTATGCTAATGCTATCAATATTGTGGACAATGGGCTATCAACCCTCGCTGGCATGGTTTGCAATAATTCCCGTTGCATTAATGCAGTTATTGTTTATTAGTTCTTTGGCGATTATTTTCGCTAGTTTTGTGCCTTTTTTACCTGATTTACGTTTTATTGTGCAAACATTTACAATGTTGATGATGTTTGCTTCGGGTATTTTTTATAATCCGTCACAGTTTTTAATACCAGAGCATAAAGTTTTATTTTTTTTTAACCCATTGGCTGCTGCAATTGATATGTATCGAGATATCATCATGGAGGGACTACTGCCTAATTGGAATCAGCTCACAATATTGGCTATTGGGTGTGGTTAGGCCCTAATTGTTGCAATTTTTTTGATAAGAAAGTTCGATCACAATTACCCAAGGTTGGTGCTTCAATAATGCCTGTTCAAGAGACTTGTATAAGATTAGAAAATGTTGGGGTGACGTTTAAAAGTCGCAAGGGTTTTTTCCGATATTCAAAACATCGCGCGCTAAATAACGTATCATTTGAAGTATACAGAGGCGAAACATTAGGTGTGATTGGTCGAAATGGTTGTGGTAAATCTACCTTGTTAAAGTTGCTTTCTGGAATTCTTAAACCTGATGAGGGCAGTATTAAAAGTTATGTGAAACATGTCAGTCTGCAGTCACTGCAGACCGGTTTTGATAGTCAGTTATCGGGTCGCAACAACGCTATTCTTATGGCAATGCTTTTAGGGCACAGTAAAGACGCTGCTTATAAAGCCCTTCCACAAATTTTAAATTTTTCTGAATTAGGCAACAGTTTTGAGGAGCCTGTAAAAACTTATAGCTCTGGTATGCGAGCAAGATTAGGATTTTCAGTCTCTATGTTAATGCGTGCCGATGTGTTGCTAGTTGATGAAACATTGGGTGTAGGTGACAAAAGCTTTAGAATTAAAGCCGAAGCTGTTATTTCTGAGCGGATCAGTTCTGAGCAAACGGTGGTTTTTGTGTCGCATTCCGGGGAGCAGGTCAAACGCGTTTGTCAACGTGCGGTATGGCTAGACCAAGGTGAGGTGATTAAAGTAGGGATGGCTGAAGACTTAGTTGACGAGTATGAACAATATTCTTTGGGCGCATAACTACCAACAATGGGAGTGAGTCAATTAGTTAATAGTTTATCCTAGCGCGGATATTCTTAATTTTTAAAGATGGAAATTTAATTGACAGCAATCTTCCAAAACCCGTATTTTGGTTATATTCCGGGTTAGATAACTCGTTTATTTCGATTGACTTTCCATTAAGATTTTCCTGACCGAGTAGACGTTGTTTACAAAGAATTTGAAAGCTCTAAACTCGTTAATGATATTGATACGTACGGGGCTATTCCTCTATATTTTATATTATTTATGCGACAAGAAATTAGCGATGAATCTGCAGGCTTGTATGTCACGGAGTATATTTAAGAACTTGATGGTAAATGTTATATGTCGATAGAAAAAATGACTTTTTTAGTTACCGGCGGTGCGGGCTTTATTGGCTCCGCAGTTATAAGGGAACTAATACAAAATACGCCACATCGCGTGATAAATGTAGACAAGCTGACTTACGCTGGCAATTTAGAGTCATTAACTGAGATTGAAGACAATCAACGGTATACCTTTATTGAAGCTGACATTTGTGATGCGGATAAGATGGCAGCTGTACTCAAAGAATATCAACCCAACATCATTATGCACTTAGCGGCAGAGAGCCATGTGGAC
>CAJQKX010000333.1 GCA_905479025.1 uncultured Paraglaciecola sp. | reverse complement strand
CCCCAACAGCAAATAAATCCCGTACTACGTTCTGATCGGCGTTGCCACCACCACAGGCCGTTAAGCAGGTTGCCGCTGTCACAGACAGAGCGAGAAGTAGTTTATTTTTTATCATCGTAAACACCATATCCCATATAATTTAACTGGCTGGGCATTGCCATTCGCGTTTGCTGCTGTAGCTCATGCCCTTAACCCTCGACAAATACAACTCTAAAAACAAGGCAGGTTAGCCTGGTGAGTTATATAACAAAATCTTTACATCGACGTAACGAACCTGTCGTTCGGTTAAATTACTCGAACAATATAAATGTTAACAATCTGGGTTCGAGTAAATAATACTGTAAAGGACCTAATGTATTTAAAGGGGTGTAGGGGGATTCTATGTTTTTTATATTGTTAAAAAATTAACAATAAATTATCTATTGGAAACTCTTTTAGCACACTAAAAGTTATCTTATTTTTTAAATTACCCTACAAAAACTTAGAAAATCTTGCTTGATAGTTTCATTGGTTTATCGATCTTAATTTCAATAACCAGAGCCAAATAGAGTGTTGCCACAACTAATTTTTTTCAACTGATAAGAAAAAGCCAGTAACGATTTACTGGCTTTAATTTACCGCAACAATGATTTAATGGGACAAGGTTGTTATTAGTTAAAGTGGTTATCTGTCTGGATGAGGAATAACTAAGAACTGATCCACTGCGACGTTTTCCATTTCAGTGATGTCTCCTCCCAAACCCGGCCACTCTATGCGCACACTTTCAATTTGTTGTGCTGAACCTACACCAAAATGTGCCTCCACAGGATTTTGAGACAGATAATTGTTGCCCAGTTGTAGCTCAATCATTCTTTCTTCATCGACTACTGTTATATACACACGTGCGCCCACTGCCTGAGGATTAGTGGCAAGACCTTGCAGACGAATATTTAAAAAATGCTGCCCTTGGGCAAAGTGGTTGTTACGCAAAATAGTCGGTGCGGCGCCACTGTTAGCAATGAACATATCTTGGTCACCATCCCGGTCATAATCAAAACAGGCTAACCCTCGACCCATCTGGGTATGTACTGCTCCCAACTCTGTCGCACGTTCTGTAAAAGTGTTATCTCCATTATTAATGTAAAGCACGGCTGGATTGTCATTAAAAATGGTATAGATACCTCTTGCTGAATCTTCTTCACTCAAGCCATCATAACCATTGACCACAAACAAATCTTGGTAACCATCATTATTAAAATCGGCAAAACAGCTTCCCCAGCCCCAATAGGCTTGTCTGACCCCAGCTTCATTAGTCGCATCGATAAAGTCGCCCATACCTTGATTTTGGTATAATCGATTGCCACTGTAAGCTGCAAATTCAACGTTATTGGCTATAGGATCACCAATGGCAGAAACAAACCAATCAAGATCGCCGTCGTTATCATAATCAGCCACTGCCGCGCCCATACCGGCTTTGTCAGTGAATACGTCTGTCGTCATATCAACAAACCCCACACCGTTGTTGTTGACCAATATCTGGCTTGAATTAAAATCACCGGTCAGTAACATATCTGGGTAACGGTCATTGTTTATATCAGCGAATATCGGGGTAAACGAATATTCCATTTCGGCCGCGCGATTTTCAGCCAGAAAAGTGCCTTTTATAGTACGTATTTCTAATGTTTGGCTGTCATCAATAAAACTCGAATCTCCCTGGTTTTGCCACAGATATTCCAAGGGATTATCTGTGTTGTTGGTCAGCCAGTGGGCAAAAAACAGATCCAAATCACCATCGAGATCGTAGTCACCTGCAGCAACAGAAAAAGCCGGCTTTGTCAGATTGATACCTGTGGACTGGGTGATGTCAGTAAAGCTACCATCACCATTATTAGCAAAAATTTGTAACCAATTCGGACCGTCCTGGGTACTGATAAGGTCGGGCCAGCCATCTAGATTAATATCCATAAAAGCGGCACCACGAGAGATAGATGTGGAAGCAATGCCAGCTTGTTCGGTCAGTTCGACAAATCGATGATCGCTGGTTTGTCTAAACAGCCGACCGTGGCCGTCACGCCCATGACTGACATAAAAATCCAACAGGCCGTCCCCGTTATAATCACTGACGGCGATGCCTCCAGCCATACGAGAAGTGGGGCTGTCTATATTACTTGAAGAAGGGGTGTAACATAATCCTGCGCTGCGGCTTACGTCGCTAAAGGCAGCGGATGATGATTCATTAATATTGTCACAGTTGACTGGTTGGACGACCACTATTGCGACAGGCACTGGTAATGTGACCGATTGGGATTGAGATGAACCGCCACCGCCACCGCAACCGGTGAGATTGCTTGTTACTATCAACGTTATTGCAAGACGTAAGGTATGTTCCATCAAGTAAACCCCATAATTTGTGATTGATTAGGCTGCCACATCATAATATTAACAATTAAGTAACACTTAAATCGTCTGACTAATTTACTCGAACTCAACTAAATCAATTTTTTAGCTGTCCGAATAGATATTCTTACCACAAACTAATGTATAACCCTTTGTATTAACTTCGGTTTTAAAGGATGTGTAGGCCAATCAAAGACGCGATTTTTATTAGCCAATAATAGGTCCCAAAATTATTGGAAGCTGAATAATATGGAAATTTTCGGTGATGACAAATAACTATGCCTGTTCAAAAATTGAAAAGACGATCAGTCCTGTTTATAAGATTTTGTGGTCAGGCTGGGATTTATCGGCTAAACCTTAAACTGCTAGACAGAGTGTGGGAGTCTACCGATAATAACGTATTTGATGAAAGTCGACAGTGAGAAAGGCTGATTTAACTATCAAACTTAACTCACTCTTTTCTGTTTTCATGTTAATGGCCTATAACTTAGCCAAAAATTCCTGACCATTGACGGTACTTCTTTGAGCCATGTATTTAGCTGCTCTTACAGAATCGTTGGCCAAAGCAAAACTTACTGGATCAACACCATTACACACTAAATTGTTGGCAATTGTTCTGATACTAACACCGCTGTCTCTTACTGAAACCTTCACTTTAAGTAGACTGTCACTTTTTATGGCTTCACATACTTTGACTAATTTGCTTTCAAGTACCGGGTCAATATCGATTGCTTGTGCGTTGCCAGTTAAAAGAATGCCTGCGGTTAGGATAGTGCTAATAATTACTTTTTTCATGATAAGTCTCTCTATGTTTGTTGTGTGTGATTTTGAGTACACCCATAGAGAAGGGATGAATTTAGATGTTGAAGGAGTGAAAGTGGTAAATAACGGTAAAACACGATGAAGCGTTTAAACATATAAATACAGCGATAAACCAGCGCTTATCATCGGGTTTTCGTCGTATTTTTTGAAGTTTTGTTACATTGACTGTATTAACCCCACTATTAGATACCTTACTCGTTTAGTCAATCAGCCTCATGTGAGGCCATTTTTTGTTAGAATGTCAGAGGGAGTGAGTAATACAAACTGGTCACAAAGATAAGATATGAGCACATAAATCTTTAGCGGGCATCACCACCGCATATTTGGCATGCATATCATGCAGACTGGCTTGATGAGCGCTTAGGTTTCTATCGCCACATGCTTCAGGTACGACAAAAACAGGGTAGTTATGTTGCAGGCCATCCACCACCGTAGCTCGAACACAGCCACTGGTTGTTAAGCCCACAACCACGATGGAGTCTACTGCGTTTTTTTCTAAGTGTGTTGCTAATTGCGTCTTAAAGAAGGCGCTTGGCCATTGTTTTTCAATGATCAGTTCATCGGATTGTTTATTGATTTTGCTGTTGATTTTCACCCACTGGCTGGACGTTTGAAGGATATCTAAATCAGGTAAACGGCGACGAAACACACTAGCAGTGGTTTCATCGTGATATACCACCGAAGTAAAATAAACGGGCAGCTTTTTAGCTCTGAAAGTATCTAACAACCCGTTTATCTGTGAGATTTGACTGTCAAAATTTCCTCCAAGTGGACTAGCTGGTTCGCTAAACCCATTGGACAAGTCAACCACAATAAGTGCTGGGCATACGCCCAGATCTAATGTGCCAATGGCTAAATCATGATCCTGCGGTGTATTTGACATAGTCTAATTATTTCACTTCAGGTCAGGCTCGAGACTTAACAAAACTAGGCGTTTGTGGTGCAGGCAAACCTGTTTCTTCGAGGCATCTAGCTTTGATCTCTTCAATCGTGCCACCAAAATCAAATAACTGTGTAGCACCACGCTTCTCAGACAACGCAGCACGTAATGCAGTGGTTTGTTGCTCTTCAACCGCACCATCCACTATCACCACACCGTAACGTATTGCTCCCTCAATAGAGACTAAACCTCGATTAACGTCGTCAAGTACACTATCGCAATCACGCAAGAATGGGTCTCCCCAACCACCGCCACCCCATGTATTGAAGTACAACAGGTCACCTGTTTTCACTTCAACACCATCACATTTAGCTGGCAAGATTTGTTGTGTACCATCTGCACGTTTTAATATTTTAGTGGACCTTTGTCCTGGTGTGCCACCGTTTACACCCCAAGGATAAGTTAGCCATCTTTCATCATGAATGGCGATATTACCATCGTTAAGAAAACGATAAGCTACCGATAATCCATTACCACCACGGTGCTTTCCTGCGCCACCAGAGTCAGTAATGGTTTCGTATTGTTCTACCCGTAATGGAAAGTAGGCTTCAATAAATTCGTTGGGAACATTAGTAAATCCTGGCCACAAAGAGTGTCCATCAGGTCCATCACCAACTGGGCGACCTGGTATGCCACCAAAACCAATTTGGAATAATTGGAACCATTCTCCTTTTTCATCGTAACCTGAATAAAATAAATGAGGTGAATCAGAAAATCCAGCCGCATTCATGGCTTCTGGGGCACCTTGTCCTAACAGTCCTCCCATCACATCAAAAATACGCCCTAATGCATGTGTCCGCCCTGACAGAGCAGCGGGGAAATTAGGCTTGAGCAAACTGCCTGCGGGTATATGCACATCGACTAAATCATAAAAACCATCGTTAAATACAATTTGTGGATCCACAAGGTTGATAGTAAATGAACCAAAAAACATCTTAAACATGTCTTCATTCAGGTAAAAGTTAATCGAGCTATTAGCTTGAGGATCGGTACCTTCAAAATCAAATATCGCCCGATTACCTTCTCGCCACATTTTACATTGTATTTTATAAGGACCCATACCAACGCCATCATCACAGACATAGTCCACAAACGTACGCGGCTCTTCAGGCACCAACATATTAATAATGGCTTCCATTGCCACATAATTCCGTTCTAACATGATTTCCATGGTGGAATAAAATATATCATCACCAAAACGTTCAGAGAATTCGACACATCTTTTAGCCGCAGTATTACAAGCGGCAACCAAGGCATTTAAGTCAAATCTATTCCATTGTGGGGTGCGCACATTGTGCAAAATTAAATCAAGAAGGTCGCTTTGCAACACACCTTTTTTATATAACTTAGTGGGAGGAATACGGATCCCTTCTTGGAAGATGCTTTCTGCTTTAATGGGGATAGAGCCCGGCACCATACCGCCATTATCTGACATATGACCAAACATGGCAGACCAAGCGATATGCCGGCCTTCTTTAAAAATAGGCACGAGCACAATCCAATCTGGTAGATGGGATACAGCAGCATTGGTCATATAAGGGTCGTTCGTTAATATGACGTCCCCTTCTTCTAACTGCCCTGTGTATGCTTCTAAAAAGCCATGAATAAATGAGCCAAACTGACCCACTACCATCTTGCCGTCTTTATTAGCGATCATCGGAAAACAATCACCTTGCTCCCGAATTCCAGGGCTCATGGCGGTCCTAAACAACACAGCATCCATTTCTTCTCGCGCATTGCTCAGAGCGTTTTCAATAATGTCTACCGTGACGGTGTCCACCTCGACTCTTTTCAAAGGTGACGTATTCGTTTGTAAAATTTTATTATTCATTGTCATCTCCAATTACTTCGCTGGGTTAATAAGAAGATTACCGACTGTATCAACCATTGCGTGATAACCAGGTAAAATAACGGTGGTAGAGTCCATTTCACTCACAATGGCGGGTCCTGGGATCTGTAAATCTGTTTGCATCTTATTTCGATCGTAAATAGGTGTAGGGTGATATTGTCCTTCGAAATAAATCTGACTATCTGCCAACTTACACTCATCTAGAGTATTAGCCGCATTGCCTTGTGGCATAGTGGGCAACTCATCACTGCTGGCGGTAGCAATAGCACGCACCATAACAATCTCATGACCTTCTTCTAGGGCAAACGTAAAGAGCTGTGTATGTTGTTTGTCGAACTGAGTTTTAAGTACCTCTAAACCCTGAGCTTGTAATTCGGCTAACGTAAATTCAATAGACAATTGAAAGGCTTGGCCGGTATATCGCACGTCTGCCTGATACGTCACTTCTTGATCCGATAAAGCAATACCATCAGTGATCAAGGTTGTACTGGCTTTATGTTTTAACTCATCTAATACTGTCGCCAGCTCTACTGCAGAAGCATTTTTAAGTAGTTTAACGAAGGTTTTTGATGCTTCATCACGCACCACAGTAGTCGCATCACCATAAGCACATAACACTCCAGGACCTGGAGGAATAATGGTTGGCCAAGCTTGAGTCAAAATTCCCAGTGCATTGGCATGCAGTGGGCCCGCGCCACCAAAACCAACCAGAGCAAAATCTCTTGGATCAAAACCTTGTTCTACAGATACCAATCGTAACGCACCAAACATGGCTTCGTTGACAATTTTGATAATACCTTCTGCAGCTTCTTCTACTGTTAAGTCCATGGTATCAGCGACTTTCTTCACTGCCGCTACTGCCTCATTTTTATCTATCGCCATTGCGCCACCAAGTTGCACATTAGAGGGCAAATAACCTAATACAACATTTGCATCACACACTGTAGGTTCAGTACCACCTTTCATATAGGCTGCAGGTCCGGGCTGAGCGCCGGCTGACTCGGGTCCAACACGCAACGCTTTGGTAAGTTCAGGTACAAAGGCTAATGAGCCGCCACCAGCACCCACTGTGCGTACATCAACCGATGGCGCGCGTACTGTCACATCGCCGACTCTGGTTTCACGTCGGACTCGTGCTTTGGCGTTTTGTATCAAGGCGACATCTGTGGATGTACCGCCCATATCAAAGGTTAAAATGTCGTTGAATCCAGCTTTTTTACAAAAATGCATGGCACCCGACACACCGCCTGCAGGGCCAGA
Source organism: uncultured Paraglaciecola sp. (assembly GCA_905479025.1). Next base: position 1,493 of record CAJQKX010000333.1, on the reverse strand, counting down.
CATCAATAGATTAACTGGACTTTCAGCTGATGCTCTAGCAGATGCTAACCCCCCATCTGATCTCAAAATAGAAAGATGTAAGTCTTCACCCATAGTGGTTCTTAAAGAACGGTTTAAATTTTCCACATATCTTGCGACTTCTGGGCGCACATAACTATTCACAACAGTGGTTTCTGTGCGTTCATATTCCTGCATTTCAGGGACTAAATCACTGGATATTGAAATAGGAATATCCGTAAATATTTCTGCGGCGACTGCTTTAGCCTTCTGTTCGTGCGCACCATTTAAATAGGCATTAATAAAACAAATAGTCAGTGCTTCAACATGACCGGTGTTTTTTAAGATGGTTAACGATGTGCGAAGTGCAGCTTCGTCTAAGGTATCCACCGTCTCGCCATTTGCGCCCATTCTCTCATCGGCTTCAATCGTTAATTCCAGCGGGGCCAATAAAGGTTTCTTCACAAAACTCACCCAACCGCCTAGTCCACCCGGGCAGAACGAGCGAGCAACTTGTAAAACTTGCTTGTAACCTTTAGTTATCACTAACCCTACTTTTGCGCCTTTTCCTGTTAGGACTGCATTTGTGGCCACTGTGGTACCGTGCATCACACGACTAATTTTCTTAGGGTCTATTCCAGACTCTTGACAAATTCTATCGATGCCATTTAACACCCCAATAGAGGAATCCTCGGGAGTGGATGGCACTTTAGCCGTATGGGTTTGCCCATTCACTTCGTTAATAAGTAACAAGTCAGTGAACGTTCCACCCACATCAACACCTAATCTATAACTCATGTTTTACTCCAATATCCGGCGACGTTTATTACGCCGATTAATTAAGATAATAATTTTCAATCCAAGGTTTGGCGTTTCCGCCTGTAGCAGTACCAGTCAAATCCATAGCTAAGTCTGCCGCTTTAACTAAAAGTGCCATATCGATACCCGTAGAAAATCCCATTTGCTCTACCATCATAACGACATCTTCAGTGGCCACGTTACCACTGGCACCTGGTGCAAATGGACAGCCACCTAATCCAGCGATAGACGCATCAAATTTTCTTATACCTGCTGTTATCGCCGCATAAACATTGGCGAGACCCATGGCCCTGGTGTCATGGAAATGACAGGACAGCAAATCTAGATCAAAACGACTAGCCATTGCCTCTAGCAGCTGATTGACCTCTAAAGGGTTAGCAGCACCTATGGTATCTGCGATAACGATGCGTGAAGCACCGGCTTGCAGTAATTCATCGGTGACACTAAACACACTGTCCGCACTGATTTTTCCTTCAAAAGGACAGGCCCAAGCTGTGGCCACATAAGCTTGTACATTTGCCCCCTGTTCCTTGGCCGCTTTGAGTACATCTTTGCTAACCTTGATACTGTCCTGTGTCGACATACGAATGTTTTTCAGGTTCATCGTATCTGATGCAGCAACCACTAATGATATCAGCGGTACCTGCGCTGACATCGCCAACTCAAACCCCTTCATG
>CAJQKX010000332.1 GCA_905479025.1 uncultured Paraglaciecola sp. | reverse complement strand
TCTTGGCATTTGGTATCGCTAACAAACTGGCTAGAGGCGCTTTTGTACAAGGAGCATGTAGAGGCAATATGGCTATCATAGGTTTGGCGTTGTCAGTCAATGCCTTTGGTGATTTGGCCTTAGCTATCGCTTCGATGTATTTAGCCGTTTTAGTGGTACCGTTAAATATCTTTTCTATTTTAACCTTATACTATCATCAAGAAAAAACACCTAGCGTCAGAGACGTTGCACACAGTGTATTGACTAATCCTTTAGCCATTGCTATTTCGTTGGCGATACTCGTGGCTTTGTTGCCTATTCAAGTCCCTAGGTTGATGCTCGATACAGGCCATTATCTCGCGAGTATGACTTTACCTTTGGCATTATTGTGCGTGGGAGCGATCATCCGTTTGCAAGAATTTCGCTCTTCAAGCGTCTTGTATTGGGCAATAAGCAGTAAGGTTGTATTTATCCCGGTGGTGGCCACGGCTTTGGGTTTCTATGTTGGACTCAGAGGTGAGGAACTTGGGGTACTGTTTATGATGACAGCTGCGCCCACAGCGGCTGCAGCGTACCCAATGGTCAGAAGTATCGGTGGCGATTACCATTTAACCGCCGCAATTATTGCTGGTAGTACACTGATGTCAATTTTTAGCTCAACCCTGGGGTTGTTCTTGTTACGTGAAATGCAGTGGGTATAATAATCCGAGCTCAGGTTAAGTCATCAAATAGCTCACTGGTTGAACATTTTTTCCTTACCCATCTTTAAAGTTGTAGTGGCTAACTGTACTTCTTTTAAAAATGTCAGTAAGGCAAAAATCAATAAAAACAGCGCAATAACAAACAATGTTATGATCAGTTGACTCAAATCAAACAGTAATAGATCGCCCAAGAACAATAACACGACCACAGAGCATACAAATAAAGCTGAGGCAGTACATAAGCCAATTGAGCGGTTAATCAGTTTTATCCTGCGCCATAAGTTTTTTAATTCGTTTTCTGATTGGTCTAAAAACTCTGGTTCCTTAATCGTAAAAACCCGGCGCTCCATAATACGTGCTCTATCTACGATCCGCCCTAAACGGCCCGACATCACGTTTAAAAACCCCGCGATACCGGTCAACATAAAGATAGGAGCCACAACGATTTGGATGACTTGGGCAAGGTCGGTAACAGAGGTTGACATAATTAAGTCCTTTTACACCTATTCAACAGTTTCAATCTCTTCTTTTACATCGTTTTCATCATCATCCACTTTTACCGCCCACAAATCGTATTCGTTACTATGAATGATTTGTGCCCAGATGATGTCGCCTGGCTCTACATCAAATTCGTCCGTTAAATGCACATTACCATCAATTTCAGGTGCATCGGCATAACAACGGCCAACCGCGCCTTCTGGTGTGACTTCATCAATGATTACTTGATATTCTAAACCAATTTTGTCTTTTAATTTAGCGGTACTGATGTCAGATTGTTTTTGCATGAAGCGGTCGTAACGCTCTTGTTTGATGTCTGCGCTTACGGGATCGGGTAAGTCGTTGGCTTTTGCGCCGTCTACATCTGAATATTTAAAACACCCTACACGGTCAAGTTGCGCTTCATCTAAAAAGTCTAATAACATCTGAAAGTCTTCTTCGGTTTCACCAGGGAAACCCACAATAAAGGTTGAGCGAATAACAATATTCGGGCAAACCTCACGCCATGCTTTTATACGCTCCATAGTACGTTCGGCTGCCGCTGGACGTTTCATTAGTTTAAGAATCCGCGGGCTGGCATGTTGGAATGGGATATCCAAATAAGGCAAAATCTTACCTTGTGCCATCAATGGCATAATCTTATCTACCGAAGGGTAGGGGTATACGTAGTGCAAACGCACCCAAATTCCCATTTCGCCAAGCTTTTCGCACAGTGATTTCATGTCGGTTTTCACCGGCGTACCATCCCAAAAATCAGTTTTGTTTTTAACGTCTACACCATATGCGCTGGTGTCTTGAGAAATCACCAATAACTCTTTTACACCCGCATTTTTCAAACGTTTTGCTTCGTCCAAAATACTACCAATAGGGCGACTCACTAGATCACCGCGCATAGAAGGGATAATGCAAAAAGTGCACCTGTGATTGCAGCCTTCAGATATTTTTAAATAGGCATAGTGACGAGGCGTAAGTTTCACCCCAATATCTGGCACCAAATTCAAATAGGGGTTATGTTCAGGCTGAGGTAAATGTTCATGAACTTGATTAACCACTTCTTCATAAGCATGAGGGCCAGTAATCGCCAGCACATTCGGGTGTACTTCACGTATTTCATCTTCTTTAATGCCCAAACACCCAGTGACTATCACTTTGCCATTTTCGGCTAGTGCTTCCCCTATAGTGTCTAAGGATTCTTGAACCGCCGAATCGATAAACCCGCAAGTATTCACAATCACCAGATCTGAATCGTTATAGGTAGGCACCACGTCATAACCTTCAGTTCGCAGCTGCGTCAAAATTCGTTCTGAGTCCACTAAATTTTTAGGGCAGCCTAAGCTCACGAAGCCAATTCTGGTGCCTTTCGTTTTTTGTACCGGAGAGCCATCAGCTTTAGGGGTAGAAGAGTCTTCCAAAATTCTGACTGGCGTTTCTAAAGTGGTAGTTTTATTGGGGGTATAGGTTTCAACTGTCATTGTAATATCTTAAACAAACATAATTAAAATTATTATACGTTAAGTGGTCGCTCTACGTCACAGGCAATAATATTTTTATCGAATGCAAACATAATATTTCCCTCTTACATGCTTTACCCGTTATCATTATTACCTTTGAAACCATCCACGGTATATAATATGAACTTAGACAAGTCACAAAAACGCATCAGTAAGCGTGTTAAACGTGGATTTCACGGGTATCCGATGATCAGCATTCATTATTTTGGGCCAAATCAGGCATTAGCTACAAAAGTAGAAGTGGGCTTTATTGAACAAGAAAATGCCGAACCTATGCTGGAAACCTTCAACAGCGACACGGATATTCGTCAAGATGAGACAGTGCAAACTACTATCATTAAAATTATTGACCGAGTGGATGCCAAAACAGTGACATTAGAACAGAGTGTAGGAGTTCTTATAACTTAAATAACAGGAAACATCAAAGCGCTTCGGCACGTTTATTTAGCATAATTTTATTTAACGCAACTATATGACATAGCCGTGTTGCGCTTCCACGTCAAGTTGAGAACATCAAACTCTTTAGAAAACCTTAGGGCTATTTATAATTGCAATGCCTGTTCAATATCATCAACTAAGGCCTTATTTGTAGGTTTTATGGCTGATGCATAGGCATTAACAACCTTTCCATTCTTATCCATTAGGTATTTGAAAAAGTTCCATTTAGGCGCTTGCCCTGACTTTTTAGCTAGCATCCGATACAAGGGATCCACATCTTCACCCCTTACAGACATCGCCTCAAACATGGGAAATTTAACCCCGTAAGTGAGTCGGCAGATTTGCCCTGTTTTGACTTCGCTTTTGTCTTCTTGATTGAAGTCATGTGAGGGAAACCCCAGTACCACAAGGCCTTTATCGTTATATTTACTATACAAAGCTTCAAGCCCTTCAAACTGAGGTGTAAAACCACAGTAACTGGCCGTATTCACAAATAGAATCGTTTTACCCTGATAGGCTTCACACATATTGACTGTGTCTTGAGAGTTGAGCTTACGTTTGACAAATTTGAGTAAATCTGGACAGTTGCTTGCTTGGGCACCTAATGATGCGACTGACAGTAAAACAATGGTAACAAATATCTTAATGTTCATTAATGCCTTCATGATGTTGTGCCTTCTTTCAAAAACCTATAAAAATCTAATTTGGGTTTCATTCGTGATTTTATGTTGTTCGCATAGTATTTAGTGGTTGGAATGGTTTTATGGAGCACTTTCACTTATTTTGGGTAATAAAAAGCCGGCAAGTGCCGGCTCTAATTTAGATGTTTACTGTTTAGTCAAACTCATACGATACGTTAATACCAAAGGTGCGTGGTTGATTAGGATAGACAGAAAAGCTTCCAGCTTGGGTTGGAGGTGGGAAGCCTGACATGTAATATTCATCATTAGTGAGATTACGTACATAAAGTTGCAGCATTACACCATTTTCTAAGTTCAGACCGGCACTTGCGTTAAAGGTACTGACTTCACGAGAAAGAGATCCTGGCAAGTTCGCCACAAGTCTAACCTCGCTTTCGTAGATGTAATCGGTGCGCACATATCCGTACATTCCGTTGTCCAACTCGTAGTTGTAGACAATTCCCGCGGAGATACTTTGCTCGTGAATACCCGCTGGTTTAGTACCTGATAAATCAACCTGGCCCGTAACACCTGCTGCACCTACAAATGAATCGTAAATTGGATCAAGGAAAGTACCTGCTAAGGTCAAGGTCCATTCATCTGAAGCACGATACACAGAATCAAACTCAATCCCTTTCGTCGTTTGCTCTCCCGCATTGGCTAACACAAAGCCGGTACCAATAAAGGTGCTTGATTGAAAGCCTTCAATGGTTTGATCAAATAAGGTCACATTCAGGCTGCCTTTTTTAAAGCGTGTCTTCATGCCTAACTCATATACAGTTGCTAATTCAGGAGAAGCATAACGAGTGCCGTAACTTTGATTTGCCTGAGTGAGTCCAGCAGCAACTAATGCAGCTTCATCAGTAGGGAAAGGGCGAGAATCACGAGATAAATTCCATGATGTCGCTTTAAACCCAGTGGCAGCTGTAGCAAAGAAATTGACATTGTTATTTAAGGTATAGGCCAATCGT
>CAJQKX010000331.1 GCA_905479025.1 uncultured Paraglaciecola sp. | reverse complement strand
AAATATGCTGATAAAATTAAGTCTAAAAAGAAGGTGAGCCTGATGATAGTTCTCCCGGTCATATCGACAACTTTCCTTGGGTGTGGTGGGCCCATTCCCAATCGGGAAAGCATGTTTGCGATGCTCCTGAAGTTTATCTGGTAAATGATGGCAAGAAGGCAGGTATCTCGGGGTTGATTGTTGAGTGTCGCAATAAAGATTGTGGTGCTTCACGTAGTTTGGGCGATGTTTTCAAGCCTGAAATGTTAAAGCCAATTAAATGCAGTGGATATAGGCCTTGGCTAGGTGACAGAAAAGAAGAGCATGTGTGTGAAGCTTGTGAGAGACCGGTGAGAGCTTTGTTAAGGGGTGCCTCCAATATTTATTTCCCTGTTCCTGCATCAGCTATCTCGATTCCTCCACTTTCTTCGAAGTTGGTTCAGGAAATTGAGAATAGATGCTGGCAGTATCTAGGAGACATGAAAAAGAGAATTCAGAACGGAGAGGACCTAAATAAGCCCGAATTTGTAAAAAGCCTTAGGAATATATTAGGTTATAGTCGATATACTCCTAACCAGATTGAGTTAGCACTCGATGTCATACTTGAAAATTCAGCGAGTGGTGGACAAAAGCTGAATGAATTTGAGCAGAAGCTCAGGGAACGCGCGGCGTTAGTGAGTGATTATGAGGCTGACCCCGAAGACCCAGATAAGGATGATTTTGAAAATGAGGTGCTTGAGCTAGACGATTTTAATGCTCAGAAACTTCTAAAAACTTACTTGCAGACGTTATCAAAGGTGCGTCGCCTGAGAGAAGTACGTGCGATAAGAGGTTTTCAGAGAGTTGAAAGTTCGCCGGTAGCAGATAGCTATACAAAAGCCTGCGCTCCTATATCAAAATTTAAAGAGGACTGGCTCCCTGCCATAGAAACAAGAGGGGAAGGCATTTACTTCGAGTTATCCAAAGAGCGTTTGGCCGAATGGGAAACTAACCAAGCAGTGCTTGATCATATTGCCCCATTAGCCGCCAATTACCAGCTTTATTGTGAAGGCCGAGGTATAGACGAGGTAGATATGGACCTTGTTGCCCCCGGCTACCTCATGATCCACACACTTTCACATTTGTTGATTAAACAGCTGTCTCTTGAATGTGGCTACTCTAGTGCATCCATTCGCGAGCGCCTGTTCTATGGTCGTAAGGAAGATGAGCATTGGTGTGGTGTTTTACTCTATACAGCCGCCGCTAGTGCCGACGGAACCTTGGGCGGTTTGGTGCGTCAGGGAGAGCCAGAAAATCTCGAAGCCATGATGAGTGCCTCGCTGGAAAATGCTCGTTGGTGTTCTTCAGATCCACTATGTATCGAGAGTGAAGGGCAAGGCGCAGATGCCCTCAATATGGCCGCCTGCCATGCATGCGCCTTGGTATCAGAGACCAGTTGCGAACAGCGCAATCTCCTGCTGGACAGAGCTTTGCTGGTAGGAACACCAGATGCCCCTGAAATTGGTTTCTTTTATCGATTTCTGCATGGAGATAAGCCTTAATGGCTCAAATGATCCCCTCGACACCCGCAGAGGACGGTTATAAGTTGGTGCCCCAAGGGGAGCTGGAAGTATTCTATCAGTTTAAAAACCACACACCCGACAGCTGGCTCGTCTTACATTCACTGCGCTTAAAAACACACGAATTTAAAAAGTCAGGTGAAGCAGATTTTGTGCTGATAACTGACAAGGGTGTACTAGTTATAGAGGTAAAAGGGGGTGAAAACTTCCGCAACGGTGCAGGGCACTGGGTACAAACCAAAAGAGGCCACAAAGACAGGATCAGCGTCGAAGGGCCTTTTGGCCAAGCAATGGGCGCCTATTTTGCTATTGAGACATACCTGAGAAAAACCGGTAACAAAGAACTTATCGATCGGTTGCCTTGTGGCTGGGGCGTAATCATGCCCCATTGTATTCCCAATCTTCCCAGTAATGATTCTGAAATAGATCCGGAAATGCTGCTTGATCAAAAACACTTTCCTGAGGGACTAGAGGTCTGGGCCAATAACTTGGTCGAATACTGGCGTGAAGATACAAATCTGAAAAAGTTTAAAAAACGGCGCCAAGGCCATCACTTGCAAAATGGCCTGCCGCCCGCTACCCGTGATGAACTAAACGAGTTACTGCGTCCACGCTTTGAATGCTACACTGGCCTCGCTCAGGCTACCCGGGAGGCAGAGCAACATTTAATTCGCTTAACGGAAAAGCAATGTGAGCTACTAATTGCGATCCGAAGTAAATCCACACCTAGGGCAATCATTGAGGGCGCTGCTGGAACAGGTAAAACATTATTGGCCTTTGAGTTTGCCAAAGAATGTGCAAAAAAGGGTGAGAAGGTTCTACTGGTCTGCTATAACGTCAATCTGGCCAGATTATTGCGGGACAAAGCAGCTGAAATACCGGCCATGGCTAATGTCACCATTGATAATTACCATCAATTGGTTAAGAGCATCCGCAACCAAGCAGGCTTGGCAACCGACTTCAGCAGTGACTGGCAGGGGTTTAATGAGCGCTGTTTTGATCTGGTGGCAGAAGCACTGGATGAACTGCGTGGAGCAGTACTATTCGACCGTATTATTATGGACGAAGGGCAGGACCTGATGAGTGAGGCCTTTCTTGATGTACTCGACCTGATACTCAAAGGTGGTCTAACCCCCCCGGCAGATGACCACCGCCAGGGTGGGAAATGGCTAGTCGCTTTGGACAGAGCACAGGCCCTCTATGCTAATAATTTTGAAGAGCAGGCATTAGACAGGCTTGAGCGTTACTGCGGTGTAACCCTAGAGTTGGAGGAGAATTGCCGCAATACTCGGCCCGTTGCCATGCATGTTTATGGCTTCAGCAAAGCCGGCTCCTGCAACGTAGTGACAGCAGACGGTCCCACTCCTGTGATTGATTATTTCACCAGCCAAAAAAGCTTTATCAAATTGCTACGCAGCTATATTAACGAAACCCTCCGAGAATATGCAAAAGTCGACAAGCCTCCTAGTGATATTGCTATTCTCACCGCTCGTAAAGCCCTTATTCCTGATGCTCTATTCGAGACGGGTATTCTCAACCGCCCACTGGAAAGGTACCGGGATGCAAAATCAAACGATATTGTCTGGGAGACCATCCATGGTTTTAAAGGGCTGGAAGCTTCAACGGTTATTCTGGTAGGGGTTGAAGAGTTAGAAGATGAGCAAATGCGTCAGTTGATGTATGTTGGGGGGAGTAGGGCTAGAACGCG
>CAJQKX010000330.1 GCA_905479025.1 uncultured Paraglaciecola sp. | reverse complement strand
TTTAGTTTTCTCCTTAAAGGCTGTATTTTTCCTTAAAAAAGAGGCCTTTAAGCCCTAAAAAAGCGCATTTAATAGACACTTTCATTTATATTTCAATCACTTACGTAGGTCCGACCCCGTTCATCCTACACAGAAAAAAGTAAGTGCTCCTTTGTTCATTATCACTCTCTATTTGATGGCATAACGCCGCTATCACCGGAAAGTGAGGCGAAGTTGTAATTTTTGTTAACGAAGCGACGGCGTAGTGCAAAAATTACAAACGTAGCCTTGCTTTTCCGGTGCATATCTTTGTTAGTGATAATTTACGAAAGTGTAATCATAGTTATTACACATCTTTTTTGTGATGAAAAATATGAATCACTCTCATTTAACCAAACCTTAATAGGTTTACCCATTGCATAAGCAGATAGCGCCGCAGAGATTAAATGCTCGTCGCTTTTACGAATACCTGCATGGACGTTGCTACATTCACCAAATTCATAGCCACCTTCGATTTGAATTTGCACAACATCAGGGTGACTCGACATGTTTTCGCCTGCAAATGCTATAGACGTAATTACACCATCGTTTGCAGAGAATGCTTGAGAAGTAAACAAACACAGAAACAGAAATATCTTAATTTTAATTTTCATAGTACCTCTTGGTTTAAGGGAGTCACTAACGTTGCCAGCAACTGCCGGAGTGAATTGGCTGCTTTTTTGCGTCTTTTTGCAAAAAAGAAGACAGTTTACGGAGGTCAGATTGACTGGCCTTGTTAGCTGTTTTTGGCAATTGCTTCATTTAGGTAATACTCCAGTTCTTTTGGTAAAAACTTTTCCAAAGACAATACCCGCATTCGTTTGGTGTCACCATGTAATAACCCATATTTATCTTCCATTTTGAACCCTTTCAGGAAGCCAATATCAATGCCGTGAGGAATAGTGCGTATATGACACAGGCCTGACCCATTGTGAGAATAAGTAGTAATTTTTTCTTTTTTAGTTTCTTCGACCCCATTGATGCCCAGCAACATGTCTCTTACTGTCAAGAAGAGTTTTTTGTGAGGTGATTCCAAATCTTTATCGTATTGCATGAATTTTCCTAGTGACAGCTAACGCCAACAGCAACGAGCGAGCGTTAGCGAGTCCGATTGCCTGTTTTTGTTAGCTGTGATCGAACCAGCACACTTTGGTTTCATTATAAATTTCGACTATTTTTTTCGGTTTGTACGGTGTATCAAGAGTGGCTATTGCAATAGATGCCCAATCTGGATATTCACTGCTACCACTCCACTCGATGCTGGAGCCACAAACCTTACAAAATTTTCGCTTTATCGTACTTGAAGAACAATACTCCGCCAAACACTCTAGGCCTGAGGTGTAAACAAGTTCATTTTTTGGGACGCTAGCATAGGTTGCAAAAGCTGCTCCGTGTTGTTTTTGACACATAGTGCAGTGACAATGCGATACCTTTGTCGGCTCACTTAACATTTTGTATTTCACTTTGCTACAGAGACAGCTACCTTCGTACATTGCTATTCCTTACAGCTAACGCCGCCAGCAGGGGCTGGAGCACGCAGTGCGTAAGTCCCTCTGGCTGGCTTTGTTAATGTTTTTCATTTTGGTGCCCTGAGGTTGCTCATGACATCGTCACAAGAGGCATAAAAATAATTTGGTTCTTCCGTTTTCATTATGGCCTTGTATGTGTTTTTAGGCTTTTCATTTTTATTGTATTCAGCCTCGAAATTTAACGAGTGGTAATACTGCTCATCCATATAGAGCTCAGCAGGCCCATGTGTCCCGTCTTTAATTGCAGCTTTAGCCGCACTCTCAATTGCAAGCAACTCAGCGAAAGGTACCCCTAGGCTATTAAGGCAAATGTGGTTTTTTGCTTTGGAGATATGAAGGAGCGGTTCTTCGTAATACTCATTACTCCCCTGAGTTAGAACGGAGTAGATCTCCAAGCCCAGAACATTCCTGTATATATCTTGAATATCAGAGATTATATTGAGAATCGACTCAGGCTCATAAGAGCATTCTATTCCTTTATGGAAATACCCGACAGACCAATTACTTTTGAGAATCAAACTGTCAGCAAATGAAATAAAAGATATATCCTGATGCTGCTCTGACAAAGCATCAATTCGGTCACGAAGCTCTATGAGGGTTTCTTTGGTCAGCAAGTTATCTCGTATTGCCTCCTTTACGCCGATAGCATCTATAAGACCAAAAACCGAATACTCACGCGTATATAGTTGTTCTAGCCACTCGTGCTCGACAAATATGTAGGTTTTACATCATACCTCCAGCAGCCGACACAAGTTCTTATTTTGTCTTTTGGGAGACTGATGGATACTTCATGAAACCTAGTGTGAATATTTGGATACCAAGATAGATCAAGCGAGTTCTTGTTTATCTGCCTTCCGCCAACGAAACTTACGTATCCAACCTCATATGGATTCACATCTTTACCATCAAGCATCCCTACGAGAGCGTTACTAAATTCCTCCATATACTTTTCACTCATCAAGACGCAGTCCTGATTTAGTGGTATTTCTTCGAAAGAATACTTGTCTATATCCTCATGCTCGAACAATTATTCATACTCCGGTTTGAACATTAACGCCGCGCTCTGCGGCAAGTTTGTAGCGCAGCGGAAAACTTGTCCGACAGCAGCGCCTTGTTATGCATTGTTGCGGCGCACTAAACTATTAATGAGCATATAGATTGGAGCCATTGAAAAACTGTGTTGCCTGAAACACCATATAATGTATTTTTTAGCATTTCCTCCAAGTCAGGTATTATCTCAGGAGCATTGTCTCTAATTACAATCAATGATTCTTTGATTTCTTTTTCATCATCATCTTTAACACCTGAGTCAAGCTTGGTCTTTATATGTTCTAGTGCGTCAACGACACTTTTAGAAAACCACGACCTTTCAATTAAATCATCAAGCAGTTTTTCATTTTGATTAATGCTCGCTTTTACCAGTCGGTCATTGCTTGTAATTGTTTTCGAAAGTAGTGCATTGTTGGAGTCTAGCTGCGATAGCTGGTTAGCCATCTGGCGTCGCATAAAGCTCACTTCCTCTTCAAGGGTACGAATTCGATCGGAGCTAGTTTGTTGAGTTAAAGTTAACATGCGTTGAGTTTGGCGCACCTCCATCTTAGCTATCTCTAGCTTATTTTCTAAAGCCATCACCTGTAGATCGTCATCAAACAAACTTTGAGCAGGCATTTTTTCTGCTACAACTAGAGTATATTCCTCCAGTGTTTTTTCTATGATCTCTTTATCGCCATTTGGAGAATGTATATGTAGCCTTACAACTCCGTCGTCTTGTTCAATTCTTATTTTAGCATTAGATTCTGGGTGCTTTGCTTTCAGTACTTCACCGAAGTATGAAAGTATTCCAATGCCCGCTTGATAATGCTCTGGTGGGAATTCAATTGATTTTTCAATAACATTCTTGTCTATATAGATAACACTCTCATCAGGAAGTATTTCTTCTACACTGAGGTCATCAAGCCTAGCCTGGGGAGAAAATCCAATAATTACGAATGGAGCTGAATTTTTGATAGGGGATAGATCTTTTAATTGGGCACTGCATCGGTTCATCGTAAAGATAGGCCCATGATGCCGTTCTTTTTCAAATATTGAAGTAATTTCATCCTCAGGGACTAACAATATTGATAGATCAGTTATTTGAGCTTCATGAAGTTTAGGGCCTTCAACAAAAAGCCAATTTGCAAAAGACGGCATCCTGTCACTAGCCAAAAGACGAACAGAAACTGCATCTTTTAAGTTTTTTGCATAAAGGTATAGCCCACCTCTCTCAGCAGGTTTAACCCTGTAGTCATCCCACCCTTTTTCTCGAAGAAAATAGTCCATACAGTGTGTTAATGAATATGGCGTGATAGGCCTTTCTACCTTATTTCGATTATAAGGACGAGTTATTTCACCGCTAGTTAGGTTTTCTTGAGTGAAGTTTTCCAACGCAAAAAGGATGTCTTCATAGACATTAGGCTTATTCAGCTGTAGATGTTCCCAACCATCCAGATAACTAATAATTCTACTTACGTACATTCGTGTTCCTTTTCATGATGCATAACGCCGCCAGCAGGGGCTGGCAAACCAGAGCGAAGCGGCGGTTTGGCAGTCCCTCTGGCTGGCTTTGTTATATGACTTTTTCACAACGCACATTTCATTAAAATACAGCCACCTTCATGCGGAATTAGCTTGTGTGGTTCCAGCTCAATATTCTTAACGCGCTTGAAACCGCTGCGCTTATAAAGAGTAATAGCTCTCGTATTGTCAGCAAACACAATAAGGCTTAGTTCAGCGTAACCTTCACTGCTGGCTTTGACTTTAGTTTTCTCTAGCAATGTCTTACCGATGCCTGCGCCCCTATATTTTTCTTCAACGCTCATAGCATCTAGGAAATAACTCCCCTCAACCCTGCTGGAATAGAATTCGCGAAACCTCTCTAAACGATCCGCTGGCAGGAAGTTCACTAGCTCATCAGTTATACAGTGGAATTCCGCGGGATATGACAACGCCATACCAACTACTTTCTGGTCAGATTCTGCGACAATACAGCTGCGGAATGTATGTGGATATTCATCTTGCTCTAATCCATTAGATAGTAATTGAATGGCTGATAGCCTAGGTACTAAATCATGAAATAGGTATTCCACCGCGCCATCTGAGGCTATATAGTCTAGCTCTGCGATACGCTGGCGATCATCCTTCTTCCCTTTCCTGTAGTTCAAATTCATTTCTTATCCTAGACTAATGCGCTTGGCTACTTATTCATATAACAGCCTAATTATGAGGCCTACCGGCCTCATAATTATTATTATCGGGACGCCCTTGTAATATGTTATCAGGGGCATTTTGAGATTCTTTAACTGATTGATTCATATATGAAAAAACACTCAAAC
>CAJQKX010000329.1 GCA_905479025.1 uncultured Paraglaciecola sp. | reverse complement strand
AGTACCGGAACCTTTTGGGCTTGTTCTGCTTGAGGCTATGATGCTATGTAAGCCCATAGTCGCTTTCAATGTAGGCGGCCCGGCCGAGATCATCTCACATAAAGAAACAGGCCTTCTGGTAGACAATATTGAGAGCGGCTCCTTGGGCGACGCGATATTAACATTGGCTCTAGATCGCGATTTACGCGAAAAAATGGGTGTGAACGGCCGAGTAAAGCTTGAAATGAATTATACGAATGCGCTGCAATGCCAGAGAATTGATGGGCTGGTTAATAGTTTGCTGGCTTCAAATGTTGGTAAATAATGAAGCAAAATTCGTAGCCAGTATCATCTGCGTGGTGCCTTTGCTCATAAGTAAAGATTGAGCCACCGGCTCCTTCATTTTTCTATAGATTTAAAGTGAAAATCTATAGCTAGTTGTTTCCTTTCCTCTGGGAGCTGTAGTTGGAAAATCGAATCGTACGAACATCAGTGGGCTCATTTTTTCAAATGGCCTTACTGAACTTGTCGTCTATCATAACAACCATAGTATTGGCTCGGGTGCTTTCTCTCGAGCAGTTTGGTATATATTCGTTGGTGAACGCAGTTGTTTTTGCAATCACTATTGTCTTCAGCCTAGGCATTCCCTCCTCGACAGCACGATTTATAGCGCTCTCTTCCGATCAGCAATATCGAAGAGTAGTTGTTGGAAGAGCTCTTAGTGTCTTGCTGCCTTGGCTGATTATCTGCACGGGCGCCTATTTTCTTTTTTATAGTTTCGTAGCTAAGCATTTTTTTCCTGATTTAAGTTCATCTTCTTTAATGTGGATTATTTTCGCCCTAGCCATAATTGAGCTCGCCCGCTTGTTAGTTGATAAGCTTAGTCATGGCTTGAGTCGAATGTCGATTGCTGTAGAGCTGAGTGCTTATAGTTCAGTACTTTTAGTACTAATGTTGATTGGTGCCGGACTATTTTATGAAGGAGCGGCCGCTGTTTTATTTGCAAAAGTTCTGGCTCTATTACTACCTCTCCCCCTGGCTTTTCGAAATCTTCTTCGAGTTTTCAATCAATCACATGTTGGGAAAGATCAGATGCCTCCTGGGGTCTTTGACATCGCATGGTATGGGCTGCCGTTACTAATAATCTCACTGGCTGCTTTTTGTTTTTTACAAGCAGATCTCTTACTGTTAGGACGTTTTTTAGATCTATCGGCAGTCGGTCTGTATTCGATTTGTGCCTTTGTCTATGTACGATTGACCATTTTTCCACGGGCTGTCGGAAACGGTTTAGCTCCGTATATGGCGAACGCCCAAGATAGCGGGGCTTGGACTGATAAATTTGGAGACGGTATGTGTTACGCGATGTCGTTTGTGTTACCGATAACCATATTCTGTGCGATTGACGGTGCTTTCTTATTGAAGATATTTTTCGGCGAAAAGTATGTTGCTGTCGCCCCAGTTTTCAGGCTGTTGTCTCTTTATTTTTTCATGTCGTCTTTTCTCGCTGTTATAAATCCGATTCTAGATTTTTCAGGAAAGGCCTTTTCAAGAGCTCTTGCGGTCGTACTTGGTGCTGCATTAAATATTGCATTAGATATTTTATGGATTCCTGTTTTTGGTCTCCATGGGGCAGCTTATGCTACCTTGGCTGGGTACGCCTTGTTTTTCTCGATTGTAGTGTCGACCTTAAACAAATCGGCAATTAATGGATTGCTGATAAATAAAAAAGTTTGGAACCTAATTGTAATAAACATATTTTTGTCGATCGCTCTTTTTCTCTTCAGAGCGTTTTTCCCGAGCAGTTTCTCGATTGTTTTATATACTGTATTACCACTGCTATATTTGGCATTGCTGCTAACATTTAATATATACAATCTTAAGGAAATTAGCGGCAAATTACTCCATTAACGATACGGGAGGCCAAAATACACAGTTGTAAAAATCTTGGAAAAAATTATGCGATATATTATTGATGGGGCTTATGGTTTTGATAATCTCGGAGATGAAGCGATGCTTGCTACCGCCATCGAGGTACTGCAGCGACAATCTTCCGATATCGACTTATGGGTTTCTTCTTACAGTCCTGCCACAATAACCGATCTTCATGGCGTAAATGCCACGAATTTTCTGCTTCTAGGAACTTTGCTGAGAAATTTCGCAAAGTTCGATTTGTCAGCAATTCTGGAGCAAATATCGTTTATTCGTAATACAGATGCCTTAATCTTTGCAGGAGGAAGTATTCTCCATGATAAGAAGGGTTTACGGAATATCCTGGTGATCTTTTATAAATGTTTATTTTTCAAAATATTCCGGAAAAAGATTGTATTCTGGGGCGTTGCACATGACCGGCTGAACTCCTTAATCTCCAAAGCCTCGCTTTATTTGATCATGCGATTCTCCTCACTAGTTTTGCTGCGTGATGAGAAATCGTTCGATCTGCTACCTAATAACTTGAAAGCCAAGAATCATATTTCTTGGGGTGTAGATATATTGTTTGGGCAAATGTCAAGGTTAGCTAACGTTAGGCAGGCGCCCCCTGCGGTGGATGATGGTGAGCTTCGTATTGGGCTGAGCCTGAGACCGTACCCGCCTAATCTTGGCGCTGATCAACAAGCTTACGACGGTGCCCTCGCTAAACAATTGGGAGCCTATCTCAGTAAGGTTGCTCATTCCTCCGAGAGAAGGGTGACCGTAGTTCCCTTGATCTTTTCTGAGGGCGATCATGCACGAGATGATAGTGCCATAATAAGCCGAGTCCAGAAGTGTGCCTCGAATTGTGTGTTTTTATGGCCTGACTTAGCTATAAGCGAGTGCGCTATCGGCGATTTCTCAAATCTTCTCATTGATTACAGCGCTACCATTTCGGAGTTAGACTTTGTCATAGGTGAGCGCTTCCACTCATTAGTTTTGGCGCAAATATTGGAGGTTCCTTACATTGCCATTTCGTATGATAAAAAAATCGATCAGTTGGTTCAGGTGACGGGCATGAAGAACTACTGTGTCGATTTAGTTAGTAGTATAAGAGCGGGTGATTTAAGCGAGCAACTTTTGCAGATGACTTCTAGTTTGTTATTAGCGCACAAACAGGTTCAAGAGAAGTTGAGCGTGAGTAACTTGGTTTTAGAGCGTAAGGCATTAGATAATCAGAGAGCCGTGATTACGGCCTTGATTTGAGAATGGCTTCGGTGACCGAGGTTGTTTAGCGAATGAATTATCGAGCTGATATTGATGGGCTTAGAGCCCTCGCTGTTCTCATGGTTGTGTTTTATCACGCGGGCTTCGATTTTATTCCGGGTGGTTTTGTTGGGGTTGATGTTTTTTTTGTCATTTCCGGCTATTTAATCACTGGGATAATACTTCGTGAACAGGACGAGGGACGATTTTCTTTTTCTTCATTTTATG
>CAJQKX010000328.1 GCA_905479025.1 uncultured Paraglaciecola sp. | reverse complement strand
ATACAAGCCAGTTGCAAAAGCGAAAAATCTGTGGCTTCGTCGACGAGGATTTGTGCGCGATAAAGTTCCATGACTGCGCCTAATGTGCCAGATCCAGGCAAATCCATCGACGGTTCACTGCGATAACCATCAATCAGCCTCCCCGCAAATCGGAGTGACATTAAGACCAGTAAATCTAACTCTTGCTTGTCAAGATCAGAAGGTTTTTCTGGAATTTTATTGTACCAAATACTCTCTTCAGCCCGAGTGTTACGGAAGGCACGATACTCACGCATAATCATGCGATGTAATGATTTTTCAATTGCGATAAAATTTTGTAGTCTTCTCTGTTCAGAAACTACAGTATTAAGTGATAAAAGGTCATCTTTTGAAGGAAGCCTATCTTTACCAAGCCATGCAACTATCCTTCCATTACGTGAGCTTTTAGATAAATTTCGATTAGTAGCTTTATATGTAGCTAACATTCGTATTGCATTACGCAACTGCTTAACAGCCAAGGATAAGCTGACGTTTTCACTAGTAAATTCTTCTAATTCTTCATCGTCATCAAGAGAAAGATTAGCCGATCCATCTGACCCACTCTGCGTTAACTCTCGATTAATACGTGATATCTCTGTTCTCAACTTATCTGGAAATTCTTTATCAGTGTATGAAAGTCTATTTTGAAAGCGTGTGAAAATTCTGTCTATCTCTTTGCGACGGATAAATACTAATTCGTTAATTCTTTCTTCTAATTCACGAAAAGCAAAAATAGCTTTTGCAGAAATCCCTTTGCGCAGGGGATTTATGCGATTTTCAAGCTGTTGGGCCAAGAGCTTCAGCTCTTGATCCTCAGAATACCGTAAACCCTCCGCATCTTTTGTTAGACGAGCAACCGTTGCATTAGTTAAGTATTGTTCAAAATCATCGTACCACCTGATGCAATCATTATTTTCTGACAACAAATGTGTATTTGAAGGACGTACTATAAATGGCCCACCCCCATTACTTTTTTTAAGAAGCCCCAAGTAGTCCCGCGCGATTTCATTTCTGAATTCGTCCCATGTTCGTATATGATCATCAGAGGCCACTTGCCCTTCTCTGGCGAAAGCCTCTTTCACGTATTGCCTCAATAATTCAGTAGGTGAAAACATAATCCAATTAGAGGCGTGCGATCGTTTAGATTCAAAATCTACTCGTTTAACCAAATTGTGTTCTTCAGGCGACTCAGAAATTGCGATAGGGTCTGTCTTTTGACCCAGCCGTCGAATTAAAGTCGTTGTTTTCCCAGTGCCTGGCGGGCCAGACAAAAAACATCTACTATTAATAGGCAATCTGAAAATTTCGTCTTGTTTCTTATCAAGGATTGGCTGATCTCTAAGTCCTAAATGTGTAATTACTGGCCTCAGGATACCCCTGATTACATTGCCATCGCCTTCCTCGTCCGACCATGCACTATCTAATTCAATTTCATTTAACTCGTTTGTATCAACAACTAATTCGCGAAGTGATCGGATGGTGATATTACCAAATTTAGAACTATAAAATTGAGTGTCCTTTGCGTCCCATTTCTCACCAACTCTTTCCGGAAAAACAGTAACTTTCGCATCAACCAACAAATTACGGTCACCGTTTGGGGTAATAATTATCTCATCATCTCCGGGCTCAAGGGTGGCTAGCCGTCCCCAAACCGAATTACGGCTTGATATCTTGAAATTCCGAATAAATGGTGGTTGGGTTCTCGTAATATATACAATACCCAGCTCGTTTTTTTCATCACGGTATTGAACTTGAGCAATAATAGGCTGTCTCAAAAGTGCATGCATAGCAATCATTTGTTCTGAGTTAATATTTTGTAAATTTTGGACCTGCCCACCCTGTGTAAATGTATTGACGGTAGCAAATGTTTGTGCACCCGCTTGCCGCGACGACACCAAATTATTTTGGACGTGGTCAACTACTGCATCAATACAATCTAAGATAGACTGTGATGTCTGTTCGAGAAATAAATCAATATTTTGTGGCATAGTTTTCAATACCTTTTTATCAGCTCTGCAATCGTAATAATATTTTATGTCTTGCTACTTATTTTCAAAACATGAGTGCGTTTATTAATACCAACTTATTGATTCAGGCGGCCTATGGTTTATGAATTTAGGCCAAATATTTTGGAATATTTGCCAAAAATCTTTGACTTTTAGGCCACTAACCAGCTAAGTTATAAATTAATCGGGAGCCAACGGCAGTAGCGCAATTGTGCTTTTACAAGGACGACCACTATAAAAATTACTTAAGCAATTCTTGAGATTAACATTGAGTTCTGCATCAGTTGCCACATTCATAAACAAGGTCACCGACGCCTGAAATTTCCAAGCATTTATTTTACCCAGAATATCTGTTGCTGTCTTGTCTGTATTGTTAAGCATTGCCTCTATACACTCTCGAAAATTCGATCCGAGTAATGGATGAATAATAAATGCACGCGCTTCATCTGCGCTATTTATCCCATAATACTGAGCCATATTACTTTTTCCCAAGCTCCCGGCTATGGGAAATATAAACCACATCCAATGAGTTTGTTTTTTACCCAACCGGATTTCTTTTAATGCATCATCAAACTGAGCATTTTGCGCCTCTATAAAATGATTGAGGTAAACTTCGTTATTCATTTAGTTATTCCTTAGAAAATTAATTACACGTAATTAAATTAAAGTTTTAATTAAGCCGGCAAGAAGGTGATACATAGAGAAATCATCCAAACTAATTTGACCAATTTAATAAATTTCTTCAATTAAGCACGTGATTTTTAGTCAATTTTGAATGACTGGGTAATGAGGTGTCCCCCAATCTTCATTTGGATTATCCATCATGATGTCGACAAAAATTGGCATCAAGAATGACAGTATTGCTGCACCATCTTTAACTTGTGCACGGTTTGCAGAGCTGTTCCAAGTTGCTCCTCCATGAACCAACTGGTTACGCAATACATACAAACGCTCAAACACCTTGCTTAGTATTCGCGCACTATCTCCTGATTGTACGGCACCAGAGAATGATCTGTTGGATGCAACAAAGCGGTCCAACCAATCTT
>CAJQKX010000327.1 GCA_905479025.1 uncultured Paraglaciecola sp. | reverse complement strand
TGGCATAATTCACATAAATGGCTAACACTTGATGAAGGTTTTATATCACTCATTCAACTGATGCCTTTTTTGATAATGCGCGGGGTGTAATCAAGGTTAAACTAAACAAATTGCAGTCTCACGCAGACTGTTATTTGGGGCTTGGTATATGGTCAACGTGTTCTTCAACGCTGTTCATATTCATTGAGTATGAGCATTGATAAAAAATGGCGCGAGGGCTTGCTAGGTTATCGATAAAGTTTGATTTCTGACTGCTGTTGGAGTTTGCTTAGACCAACGTTTGAAAGCTCTTCGGAAGTTTGCCGCATCACTGAAACCCAAAAGTGACGCTATTTCATTGATGGTTAGCTGTGTACCGGTTAAATATTCATGAGCAAGTTTATTCCTAACTTGATCGAGTAATTGTTGGAACTTATAACCCTCTTTAGCTAAGCGGCGCTGCAGGGTGCTTTCACTCATATGTAATTGATTGGCCACTCGCATACTCGTTGGAAATTCTGTTCCGGACTGTAAAAGCACTTCTTGTACTCGCTCGCTTATCATCCCTCTATGAGTATCTCTGGATAATAGCCTGTCACACTCTCTTCGAAAAATATCTCGCGCCACAGGATTGGCGGTCACAATAGCCAAATTTAGACTGGTTTCATCAAAGCTCAACACACTTCTAGTGCTGTTAAATTTTACCTTTGAACCAAATAATTGTTGATAAGGAGCTTTGTCGTATGGCACATCATATTGAAATTCCACATGCACTGATGCTCTGCCTTTTGGAATGAGAGTATTTCCGCTTCGCATAATGGCAGCATAAAGCAGTTCAATATAAAACCTTTCTAAGTTATCGGGTAAATGGGGGGCTTTAATGATGACTTCTACGCGGTTTTCCCGAGACAACATTTTGACATCTATACTGGGTAATAATGCTTTGTTATATCGCAGCATCAACTTCAATGCGTCGCCGATCGTGGTACTGGTAATAATCGCATATCCAAAAATGCCCTGGGATGAAATATCCATGCTCGATCCAACCAGTAAGCCAAGTTGACTATCTCTGCTCATTTCAATCGCATTGTTTGAGATGATATCCAGTTGTTGAGCCGTTAGATTCAGCTCTTTTTCAAGATCAACGTCCCTAATGCCTGAATTATATAACAGACACTCTGCCTCTGGTTTTCCTGCTTTGAGCACTTTAATTAACGTTTTTATATAATATGCATGCATGTTGGATAATCAATTCTATGCGTAAGTTGATGGTATTTAACACCATGATTGATGGTATTTAACCCTTTGTTTGTTAATGGGTCAATTATAATCACTATTAAAATTTTTGAAAGCTACCGAATAAACACAGGTAAACAGCATGCCAATATACAAAGCACCTTTAAGAGATATTAAATTTTTAATGAGGGATGTATTAGATTATTTTCCTCATTATGAGTCGTTAGCAAATGGGGCAGATGCAACCCCCGAAATGGTCGACGCTATTTTAGACGGTATCTCAACCCTAAGTGAAGAAGTCTTGGCACCACTCAATTTGTCTGGTGACAAAGAAGGCTGCCATTTTAATGAAGGCGTGGTGACAACTCCCAAGGGGTTTAAAGAGGCGTATAAAGCCTATGTCGATGGTGGTTGGCAAGGTTTATCTTTCCCTGAACAGTTCGGTGGTCAAAACCTACCCACATCAATCAACTTAATTAAATCAGAGCTCATCGGCAGTGCCAACTGGTCTTTTTCGATGTACCCAGGGCTAAGTATGGGGTGTATCAATACCATTTTAGAATATGGTTCAGACCTACAGAAAAAACAATTCATGGCCCCACTAGTGAGTGGACAGTGGACAGGTACTATGTGCCTCACTGAACCCCAATGTGGAACTGATCTGGCGCAAGTAAAAACAAAAGCCGAGTTAAACGCAGAAGATGGAAGTTACCGATTGACGGGCACCAAAATATTTATTTCGGCTGGTGAACATGATTTAACAGATAATATTATCCATATTGTTTTAGCGCGTATTCCTGGCGCGCCCAAAGGGACAAGAGGCATTTCATTATTCATTGTTCCAAAGATAAACATTGATCATGATGGGCAGTTAACCGACAGAAATACCGTACATTGTGGCTCCATAGAGCACAAGATGGGTATTCGTGCTTCATCCACATCGGTGTTAAATTTTGATGGCGCCACGGGGTACTTGATAGGCAAAGAGAATGAAGGTTTACAAGCCATGTTTACGTTTATGAATACGGCTAGAATTGGTACTGCGCTTCAGGGCGTGTGTCATGCTGAAGCCTCATTTCAAGGCTCACTCGCTTATGCCAAAGAGCGCCAATCTATGCGGGCTTTATCAGGTAAAAAACAACCCGAATCCACTGCCGATGCGATTATCTGGCACCCTGACGTGCGTAAAATGTTATTAACTCAACGAGCCATTGCTGAAGGCGGTCGAGCGATGATTTTTCATGCTGCAAAAATTGCTGATAAAATGTTTAATGCGACCGTTGCTGGTGATACTAAGAAACAGCAAGCTTATGATGATGAGTTGGGGTTTTATACGCCTATCCTCAAAGGCTTTATCACTGAATTAGGATTAGAGTCTGCAAACCTAGGTATACAAGTGTTTGGTGGGCACGGTTATATTCATGAACATGGCATGGAACAAATCGCTCGTGACGCTAGAATAGCGACTCTCTACGAGGGCACAACAGGTATACAAAGCCTCGATTTATTAGGCCGTAAAGTGCTGATGTCAAACAAAGGACAATCCATTCGTGACTTTAGCAAAGTGATATTTTCATTCGCTAAACCGCACTTATTCTCACGTGGTCCTGTTGGTAGTATGGCTCGCACGTTATGCAAACGTGCAATAGAGTGGAACATCATGACACTGCGAATTATGCTAGGCGCGGCTAAAGACCGGGAATTGGTTGGGTCGGCGTCAGTGGATTACCTCATGTATTCTGGTTATGTGATGATGGGGTATTTTTGGGCTTTACAAGCTGAAAAATCGGCCGCCTTACTTGAAAATGGTAAAGGTGAAGAATCAAATGATTTCTATACCTCAAAAATTCAAACGGCGGAGTTTTATTTTGACCGTTTACTTCCAAGAGCCTCTGCTCATAAACAATCTGCCGTGTCTTCGACAAAATCATTGATGCAAATGGACAACGAGCATTTTAACTTTTTATAAGGCGTCAATTTAGTATTCTAAAACGCTTACATTTGTAAATCACAGAATAATGACTGGCTACACA
The DNA here is from genome assembly GCA_905479025.1 of uncultured Paraglaciecola sp. Next base: position 1,107 of record CAJQKX010000327.1, on the reverse strand, counting down.
CCCGCCATGGAATGTATTTCAAGGCGGGTGCTTTCGATACCGCATCAATGAGCAGGAAGTTAAAACAGGTAATCTTAAACACAAGCATTCAAAACCTGCGGGGTCAGGTTTTCCAGTTTTTGACCCCGATATTCACCAAAATCAAATGACTTTTACTGTTCAACGAACTTGATCCCGCAGGTTTGGTGGCAATTGACACCAACATGCCTTTATGACTGTAAAATGAGTTCGTTAAAAATGGTGTGGAATATCCATGTTCTGATGTAGCACTCTAATTATCTGTATATGACTGATTGTATCTATATAAATAACCAAGTGGCTTCTAAAGGGGGCTAATCTTACAGATGGCTGAAAATCACGCCGCATCGCAAATTTTTCAGGGAAATCAGTCGATGTCTGTATGAATACGCCAAGAGAATCTAGATAGTGATCTGCGCTAACCGCGCCCCAATTACTTTCTCCATATAACCATATGTCTATGAGATCTTCTTTGGCGATCTTAGATAAATTTACGGTCAAGATTTTTTCCCAGACCGTGCTCGTGCCAATACTTTAATAGAGTCCATATCTAGTGTACCGGCGTCGCCGCTAGAAAGACCCTCGCTTATTGCTGTTTGGAGAGCTTGCTGTTTAAGTTTTAGGTATTCTTTCGCAGATATTAGCACGCCTTGTTCTTTACCATTGCGTGTTATGGCAATAGGTGTAGATTGTGCATTCATTAACAAATCCCCAAAATTATTTTTTGCTTGTGTTGCAGTTATGCTTTTCATAATACCTTCTGTATTTACATGATCCGCTTTAAATATTAGCTAAAATAGCTAAAATAGACAATAATTTGTTTATCAATTAACGGCAGTTTACTGCTAGTTTAAGCCAAGTAATGGGTGGCTCGGCTGCGTCTGTTTATGGTACAAAGTGTTGATTCAATAGAAAGCCCTGACTGTTGGCACATGCAGCTTTGTTGGCCTTGAAAGGCAAGTGAAAGGCAAGTGAAAGGCAAGTGAAAGGCAATTGAAAGGTGGAGCTTGTCCCACCAAATTGCTTCCTAATATCGTTAAACGTTAGATTGGTTGTGTGAGTCACTGATTAAACCTTTATACAACATAG
>CAJQKX010000326.1 GCA_905479025.1 uncultured Paraglaciecola sp. | reverse complement strand
ACAGAGGATGAAGAGCGATGCAAATAACAATAATAAGAGAATGCACAAGATGATCAGACAAAATATTTTAATCACCGGCGCTAGCTCTGGCTTAGGTAAGGGCATGGCTATCGAGTTTGCCAAGATGGGCCGTAACTTAGCCTTGTGTGCGCGCAGAATGGAAAACCTAGAATCACTAAAACAAGAATTGTTGATCATTAATCCCGATATTAAGGTGTTTATTCGCTCCTTAGATGTTAACGAGCACGACCAAGTATTTGAAGTCGTTAACGCCTTTGCTGCAGATTTAGGTACACTTGACCGCGTGATAGTGAATGCAGGAATGGGCAAAGGGGCCTCGTTAGGCACTGGGTATTTTAAAGCCAATAAACAAACCGCAGTGACCAACTTTGTGTCAGCTTTAGCTCAATGTGAAGCAGCCATGGAAATATTCCGAAGCCAAAACGCAGGCCATCTAGTCACTATATCCTCAGTCAGCGCAGTTCGCGGGGCACGCAGAGCCATGACAGTATATGCGGCCACCAAAGCCGCATTAACGTCACTTAGTGAGGGTATTCGTATCGATGTGCTTAACACCCCCATAAAAGTTACCACTATCCATCCGGGCTTTATTCGTACTGAAATCAACGAAAAAGTGAAAACAGTACCTTTTATTGTTGACTTACAAACAGGCTGCAAAGCCATAGTCAAAGACATCGAAAAAGAAGTGGCGAGTAGCTTTGTGCCAAAATGGCCTTGGGCTTTATTTAGGTACATTGCGCGAATAGCGCCATTAAGTCTGTTAGCTAAAATGAGTTAGGCAACAAGTTACAAGCTAGAAGCTAAAATGAGTTAGGCAACAAATTACAAGCTAAATCTAATAAGATTAGGAATGATGTTCACATGACCGATTCGATTTTAACCCAAATCATACTGCCTTTAATATTGGCACTTATTATGTTTGGTATGGGGTTAAGTTTAACTAAACAAGACTTTTTAGAACTCGGAAAAGAACCCAAACCCGTTGCTGTAGGCTTATTTGGCCAGCTATTGGTGTTGCCGCTACTGGCGTTTGGTATCGCTATTTTCTTTGAGTTGTCTGAGCATTTAGCGGTAGGTATCATGATACTGGCTGCCTGTCCTGGTGGTATTAGCTCGAATATTCTGAGTCAATTAGCCAGAGCTAATTTAGCCCTATCGGTTAGTTTAACCGCAGTGACCACATTAATATGTGTTGTCATCACACCGTTAATCATTCGTTTTGCCATTGAGCAATTTAACGATACCCCAGGTGAGACATTTTCTTTGCTGAGTACGACTATTGGTCTTATTTTTATGACTTTAATACCTGTGCTTTTGGGCATATTGATCAGGCACAAATTTGCATCTTTAGCGATACGCAGTGAGGTATTTTTTAGGCGCCTTTCTACGGCATTTTTAGTCTTTATGATTATTGCTATCACTTACCAAGAACGAACAACGCTTTTAAAATCTTTTGTGTTACTTTCAGAGGCTGTTATCTCATTAAATCTATTGGCGATAGGTACTGGATTGTTGCTAGGGTTAATGTTTAAACTGGTTAAACAAGATACTGTGACATTGGGCATTGAAGTGGGAGTACAAAATAGCTCGATGGCAATGTTAATTGCTATTACTTTTTTAGACAGACCCGATTATGCCATTGCAGCCGGGGTATACGGACTAGCCATGTATTTAGGTGCAGCAATATTAATCTTCGGCGCAAAACGTTGGCCTAAATAAGGCCAACTCATGACTGCTATTGATTAAACACGCTTCATAGCACAGATTTTATTGCCGGCAGGATCTCGCAAGTATGCTAAATATAACTTCATCACTCCGCCATCACGCACACCCGGTGCGTCTTCACAGGCTACGCCACCATTAGCTAAACCAGCTGCATGCCATGCCAATCCTTGCTCTTCGCTTTCAATGGCAAACCCCAAAGTACTGCCATTACCGTGACTGGCAGGCTCACCATCGATAGGCACACTCAAACCAAACACACCGGTTTTAGTGAAGTAAAAGCAACGACCTTTAGGATCAATCTTGCCTTCCTCATAACCCAATGCACCTAGTATAGCATCGTAAAATTTCTTTGATTTTTGTATATCGTTAGCACCTAACATAACGTGACTGAACATTTAACTCTCCTGAATTGAAAAAAGATAAAACAACAATATGCATTCTACCCATAGCCTGACCTGCTCTCACTTTTTTGCAGTGATAATCAACTGTTAGTTGTATGAAGGTTATGTTGACATTTATGTAGCCAACACTGTGTTGTATGAACGCTTATTATGAGTTATGCACGCACATTAATTGCTGTGAATACATAGTGAAAATTTAAACGTTAACTCTGTTCTTATTCTATCTCCATACATGCATATTTTATTGCTATATTAATGGCCTGTTTGTATTAAAAACCAATCATATGGGTTAATTTTTATAACAACCTGGCAATTCTGTGAATTATCAATAAGCAAGTCAGCCCTAGCAACCTTCATCACAGCTAACATATCAGCGTAATAGATGCAGAAAATGCTGATGTTTATGATATTGGTCAATCATGTCATTGATAACCGCTTGTTTCGACCAACCCATAATATCGTAATCTTGCCCACCTTCAGCTAAATGTACCTCTGCACGGCAGTAAGTATGCTCATCTGAACTCGCTAGTGATTCCTCGTTATCTGGAGAAAAACTAGGCTGCAGATATTTTTCACACTTTACCCCATACACAAAAGAATATTCACTGCCGTGCTGAACATTCAAACTCAACATACCTGATTCATTCACTATCTCAGATTCAACTTGATTACTCGCCAATTCTAAACGCACTTTTTCCATAGCGGGTCTTACATTATTATCAATAAATTTTGTAACCGCTGTTTTGTTAGGAAATTGAATAATAGACGATAGTCGCTGCTCCCAACCACTATCAGTCGTGGATGGATGAGGGTGTAAGTTCATCGCCAGACTGGCCTTTTTGTGGGTTTCAATTCGTAACGCTTTTATAAGCCCCACTAAGGAAATCAACAAGATAATGGCAAAGGGTAAGGCCGTGGCAATAGTCATAGTTTGCAAAGCACTGAGGCCACCGGCGGTCAATAATATTGCCGAAACAACTCCTACACCGATAGCCCAATAAATCCGTTGCCATACTGGTGTATCGTTTCTACCATGAGAGCAAAGCATATCCACCACCATTGCACCTGAGTCGCATGATGTCACAAAGAACACAATAACCATTAAGGTGGCAATAAAACTCAGAAACCCTTGAAACGGAAAGTTTTCTAAAAACACAAACAGGGCAACAGGCGCATTGGTGCTGACCATATCGCCTAATTTATCGACACCCTGTGTATATATAAGATCTATTGCAGAGTTACCAAATACTGTCATCCAAAATAACGTAAAAGCAGTGGGGATAACCAAAACGCCAATAACAAACTCACGGATCGTCCTGCCACGTGAAATTCGCGCAATAAACAGACCAACAAAAGGTGCCCAAGCAAGCCACCAGCCCCAATAAAAAATAGTCCATCCACCAATCCAATCCGTCTTGTCATAGGCAAATAGATTAAAGGTATTGCGCACTATATCGGACAGATACGCCCCAGTATTTTGCACATAAGCGGTTAGCAAAAACACAGTGGGTCCTAAAATCAGAATAAATAACAATAATCCAATTGCCAAAATCATATTCAATTCTGACAAGCGGCGTATACCCTTATCTAAACCTGTTGCCACTGAGACAATTGCCACTGCGATAATGCCTATCATTAAATAAATTTGGACAGGTATCGACTCTTCTAAGTCAAACAGATAGTTCAGGCCTGAGTTAATTTGCGCAGCACCCAGGCCTAGCGATGTA
>CAJQKX010000325.1 GCA_905479025.1 uncultured Paraglaciecola sp. | reverse complement strand
TAATAAACCAACATCCAAATCCACTTACGCTCCAACGTATCAAAAGCTGCTGCCCTTTGACCAAAACTGGAAAGATGAACTTTTGATGACTCAATGGCCATCAAGAAGTTTACCTGAACTTCTGAATGATAAAGAAACCACATTTAAAGCATTGATTAGTGAATATCTATTCGTATCTATCTACAAAGCCTGTGCAGAGTCTTTGGCTAGTGATAATACTTGCCGGTTAGAGTCAATGCTACGAGCTGAAAAAAATATTGAAGAGTTATTAGATGGGCTAAACCAAAATTTTAGACATAAACGACAAACGAGTATTGATGAGGAGTTATTCGATCTAGTAGCAGGCTGCGAGGCTTTACTCGAAAAAACCTATAAAAAATGAATTATTTGATATTCATCAATATATATCATTAGGTTACGTGGATAAATATCCACACCTGCTTAATAGAGATTTATTATGTTTGTCCCAAACTCAATGTTGAAACAGCTATATACCCTTGGAAGTTTAAAAAAGACTCAAAGTGGATTGAGTTTTTCATTAAAGAACCGGATTAAAAGTGCACACTTTAATCAAATATTACACTTATCTATTAATGAACAAAGAGTCGATAGCCACAAAATAATGATTTCGCTGGATTCAGAACAACAAATAAGTCTTCATACCCTTCAAAAGAATCAAGGTGTCGAGTTTCCACTTGGCGCAATATTAAATGTATTTGTTGAGGGCATTTTTGTGTCAGAACTTAAAACCTTCAATATTAATATTACTCTTTCTACCCAACCTTTTGGTGATATTCACTTAACAATGGAAGATAAGGTGTCAGTTTCCGCTCCGGCTTTAAATGAAATTCCTCGCAGCATAGAAAATGACTTACACCCAGAGATGGTTCAAGCACGACAAAATTATGTATCAGAAATAACAGGAGTGACACCCACAAAGTTATTTAACATTGATGTGGATCTTCCTTCTTTACGAGGAAATATTGAACATTTTTGTGGTGTTGCACAGGTACCTCTTGGAATAGCGGGACCTTTAATGGTTAATGGTGAACACGCTACAGGTGAGTTTCTTATTCCTATGGCTACCACCGAAGGCACGCTGGTGGCTTCGTATAATCGCGGTATGAAACTTCTGAATAAATCAGGTGGCGTAAAAGCAACAGTGGTTGACGATGCCATGCAACGTGCTCCCGTTTTTGTATTTGATGATGCAAGAAAAGCCAGAGATTTTGGCGCTTGGGTGGCTGATAATATTGATGAAATACGACGTCAAGCTGAGGCAACAGACCCTTTTTTAAAACTGCGTAATATTGAACAATACAAATCTAACAAATTTGCATTTCTAAGGTTTAACTTTACTACCGGTGATGCAGCGGGACAGAACATGGTTGGACGCGCAACTTATGTGGCCTGTGGTTGGATTCTTGAGCACTATGGAAATAAAAATAACACAGATATCAAAAATTTTTTCCTCGAGTCAAATATGGCAACAGATAAAAAAGCATCGGCTATCAACATATTGAATACGCGTGGTAAAAGGGTCACAGCCGAAGTCACTATCAAGCGGGATGATCTGATTGAAGTCATGCGAGTGGAACCAACACAAATCGAAAAGCATCAGCGAGTAGCTTCTATTGGCTCATTTTTAGCAGGTGTTCAAAACACGGGGTTACATTCTGCAAACGGAATTACCGCGATGTTTATTGCAACGGGTCAAGATGTGGCGAACGTCTCAGAATCATCCTCAGGCATTTTTTATTCTGAAATAACTGAGGAAGGAGATCTGTATATTTCTTTAACGTTACCCTCATTAATTATCGCAACCTGTGGAGGCGGAACAGGGCTAGGTACACAAAAAGAGTGTCTAGAAATGTTACACTGCAGTGGCCCTAATAACGCATTGAAGTTTGCTGAAATAGTGGCTTCTGTCGCCCTTGCAGGTGAAATATCTCTGGCATCCGCTATATCATCTCTAGACTGGGTAACGTCTCATGAAGAGCTTGGTAGAAATTAACGAAGTAGTATAAATTAGCTAATAATCATAATATTGAATTGGTTACAGCTGTTTTAAATTAATCACTGTTTATATATTACCTTTAATCCATAAGTGTAGATTGACTTTATATATAGCAGCCAATACTCCATTGGCTGCCTCGCCCACCAAAGCAAATAAGCCGACACATTAATGATTTAAAAGACGAGATGAGGTTTCACTTAATCAATGATGGAACTTATTTTTAAATATTAAAAAAAAATTAAAGGCTCGGCTCAATTTTAAACAACAATCTATTTGAAACTGTCGATTGTTGTGTATTTAAACAAGATAATGGGTCTTATATCCTTCCCAATGTTCGACTTGCTCATAGGATGGCCAGTGTGTCAGCATCTAAATTGATTAATATAATTTAGTTAAAACCATTGATAAGTTAAACTTCATTAATGGGTCTTCAATTATGTAAACAAACTGGTTTGTGGTATTTCATATACTATGGTTTTATTGCATAACTATTAACGTAATAAAACCATATCCACCAGACCAAATAATCCATATAAGATGGGTTGATGAACTAAATAAATAATCAACGAATGTTGACCTAAAAAAGCCAACTTATTTGAAAAAGCACTAGACTTAACATTGATGTTAAAAAGCTCTTTATACATCACAAAGACACCAATCAATACCACACCAATCCAAGGAAAAAAGCTTACTAAGTCAACTGTTTGTGTGGGTATGCCTAAATATAAAACACCCCACTCCCAAATAGGGTATAAGTTTAAAATACCCATCCAATAGCCTACTATGCTCCCTGTCCCAATCAATAAGGCAATGTAAGGCGCGCGAACAAATAATACCGATATGGGCAGTGCTACGGTGATAAAATGTATAATACCAAAGTAAACCCATGTTCCAGGGTGCATAAAAAGGCTACCTATAGAAATAAAAATAGAAACAGCGAAAAGTTTACCGACAGCCTTAGTAAGTTTCTTTTTATTGAACGATTTGTGGTATGCCAAATAACTACTCATGCCTACAGCTAATAAAAAACTGCTCACAATAAATGTTCTAAATATTTTCCATTCAATATCTTTAGCAGTGCTAAAGTCCGTCCAACCGAAAACCGTTAAGTCATAACTAAAATGGAAAATAACCATAAACACTATAGCTAAACCTCTGAGCACATCGATCTCATAATTTCTATTATTACCATTAATTGAGTGATGGTTCATTTTATTTGTCATGATCCTTAAGCCATTCATTTAAAAGCTTAATCTGACCACATTTATAGGCTGCGTAGGTTATGCGTAACGCATTCGATAACATTTCACTATCTGTCCATTTTGTTTTATCAGATAATTCTTTGTAACAATCCATAGCCTGGGGAGTAACATACCCTCTTACCTGTTTTTTACCTTTATCTGTTTGTTTATCTCGGAAACGTTTTTGTTTCTCAGCGTTAGCACTGCGTTTAATTATGCTCATATTGTTCTAATAATCATTTGTTGGGGTTAAAATTAGTCAAAAGTTAAAATATATCACTGTTCAGAGTTGTTAAGCTTACAACTGTTCGCTAAATTACCCTCCTCAGTTTATTTAGGCAGTATATAGAATGACAGATCGACAAAATAGTTTCACAAAAAAAGAACTTTTATCTTGTAGTACCGGTGAGTTATTCGGTCCTGGTAATAGCCAACTTCCAGCGCCAAATATGTTGATGATGGATCGTATTGTTGAAATACATGAAACCGGTGGTTCTCATGATAAAGGTTATATAGTGGCAGAACTTGATATCACACCAGACCTCTGGTTCTTTGCATGCCATTTTCCAGGTGATCCTGTTATGCCTGGTTGCCTAGGTTTGGATGCTATGTGGCAATTAGTTGGATTTTTCTTAGGTTGGTCTGGTGGTCCGGG
>CAJQKX010000324.1 GCA_905479025.1 uncultured Paraglaciecola sp. | reverse complement strand
TTGATAACAAACGCGGTTCAATTCCTGATGATTTACCACCCATTTTGCAGCGATTAAACCTGGATACCAAACGCTGGTTAAGCAACGTCACACAGTTCGAAGCCTTACACTACCAACGCTTTGGCAAACGGCGTGCACATTTAGCTAATACCGCTTAAAAGAATCACTAGCTATAGTAATAAGCATCGAACCACACCGAGTTCGAGTTATTCGGCTACGCAGAAAAGCATAAATGAGCTCTATTAATCGTTTGCCCATCAAAATTGCCTAAAAACGTTCCACTCAAATACTTATTTCAGAATTTAAACACTAGCGTTTGAAGAAAGCTCATGCGAAATCTATCCTCCTACTGTGCCTGTCCTAGATATCAATAGCTCCACCTTTAGCTCCACCAAACGGGATACCCACTAGAGCCGTTTTAAAAGTCATCCAAGCGGCCAGAGCTTTTACTTCGTTTAAATCTACCGCAGGATGGAAACGCAAGCCTCCCTTATAGGGCCCCAATATATTGTTATGTTGTATTCGATAGCCTGTAAAAATACGCAGCCCGCCACTATCTAAACGAACGGGGAAGTTGACAATTATCTCATTCTCAGGCTCCGCTAAAATACTTCGATAATCAGATGGTAGCTGTATAATTTCAGCTGCTCTTTGAAATTGTGCTATGGCCACCTGATAAAGGCTGTGAGCCTGATCCTTCATATATTCTCTAAACCTTTGTTCTATAAAAATAGATTTGTTGCAGACCAAGCGAATGCACTTAAGCTGTAGCGCTTGTCCTTATTAAGACAGGTCAAAGATAATCTTGAGGCCTACCTGTAAATACCACGGGTAAGTTCTCACGCTTGGCCAGCCTTTTAATTCTTACCAGCGCTTCATTAACTCGGTCCAGATAACGCCTGGAAGATTCCTGATGAAACCCTATTGATACAAATACATTTTCGTCGGAGTTTTCCCTCCAAAGTTCAACATTCTGCTGAAAGACATCGAGCATATCATCAGCAGTTGTATAATCGGCTAAACAACCATTATTAGGGACTTCCCATACTGGCCTTGTCTCAGTAGAAATACTGTAGGGCTGACTACGTGCATCAATATGCGACCACAAATCCGACACCCATTGGAAGAGAGGTTGAGTACCATACCGTTGTTTTATATATCTACGATTAAGTGCTGAGCTATCCATGACAATATTGTTTTGTGCCAGAGCTTCCATGACATTTTGACCAGCCATCCATGCACCGGCACGAAAACTAGTCGCTGGACTAAATCCATGACTGGTTAATATCCGGATGCTAGTAGCAATAACACTCGACAGCTCATCGGTTGTGTACCGGTCAATCGGCACATCATATCCCCAATCATTTTTATAAAAATGCCAATCGTCATCTTCCCTTTTAGCACATGAGGCATCTGAAAATACCGGCTCAGCCTTAGCAGTAACATTGGCTTCTTGGAATAGAGAATTCCATGCATGAATATGTAAACCATGATCATCATCAGGCAATAACACAGAATGAATTTTCTTCTCCGTCTGATTAATGTCCGCCCCTTCCTTGGTAAAATAAACTGCATTCAAAAAGTGCTGCAAGGGCACATCAGGATGAAAAGACCTTAAGCTTTTCATTAAATTTAAATTTTCATCTAGCAAACTGCGCCCTTCCCAATCAACACTAACCACAACCAATATCTTTGACACTATCTACTCCTTAAAGAATTCCTATTTCATGCGAAATAGCTTATTTACTTATAATTTAATACAACACAATCACTATTCATTCAGGCTGATGATGCGAATACCAGTGCTGAGCAATTTGCTCGCGAGTACAAATCCATACATCATCATGCTGTAATACATAATCCAAAAAACGCGCTAACGCTTGCGCTCGACCAGGCCGCCCACTTAAGCGTGCATGCAATCCCAGCGACATCATTTTCGGTGAAGAAAGCCCTTCTTCATAGAGCACATCAAAAGTCGCCTTGTTGTAGTTAAAGAAATCTTCGCCTGTTGCCCAACCAGGAAGTTTGGAATATCTAAAGTCGTTATTATCCAAAGCATAAGGAACCACCAGGTGATTATTACCCTCGACTGTTACCCAGTAAGGCAGCTCATCACTGTAGGATTCAGAGTCATAAAGAAACCCTCCCTCCTCTACGAGTAACCGTCTAGTATTCTGTCCACACCAGTGAAAAAAACCAACTGGCCTTTTACCAATAGCCGTTTCAATTGCTGTTATGGATTTTTTTATATGTTCTCGCTCCACTGATTCAGGAATTGACTGATAGTCGATCCACCGGTAGTGATGACTGGCAATTTCGAAACCAGATTTATGCATCGCAATAATTGGCAAAGGGTTTTTTTCAACAGCCCGACCTACCGCCCACACGGTAGCGCATAACTTTCGTTCTCTCAGTATTCTAATTAAACGCCATATACCAACACGACTTCCATATTCATACATCGACTCAGACGCCAGCAAACGCTGACCTTCGGGTGCATCCGCCACTTCCATATGCTCATGCAATTGCGTCTCGCCATGCGAATCGCCATTTTCGATGCAACTCTCTCCTCCCTCTTCATAATTAATCACCAAACTCAACGCTAAACGTGCCTTATTTGGCCACTGAGGATTCGGTGGGGACTCACCGTAACCAAGCATATCGCGCTTAGCACCATAACCACTGCTTCTCTGACTCATAATCTGTGCCTTTCACTTATTACAGTTTCTTATGAACAACGACTAGCTCTAGCAGCTAGTCGGTTTTTGATAACTTTTTGGCGATGCTGGTCAATGGGGGTTTTTAATACAAAACATAAACTCAAAACAGCGATCAGAATGGGGCAAATAATGAACGCTAGTTTTAGTCCTGTAATTGCATCGTCAGTTTGAACTGTGCTGGTTGCATCAACACCATAAATCCCGACTATTGCCAAGGACATTGCGGCACCTAAAGCAAACGCCAACTTAGTAACAAAATGATTAATAGCAAAATAGGTTGACCCTAAGTTAGTGGAAAACATTAATGCGCCGTAATCAATTGTATCGGTCAAAATTGACGGCACCATCATATACAACCAAAGGAAAGAGGCGTGCGTTATTGCTACTAAAATAAGTACAGGAATCCATCCATCACCGGGACCAATCCAAAGCAGCCCAAGATTAGTGAAAAAGAATATAAAAATGCAAATAGACCATAAAGTAGACTTTTTATAGCTCGTTGAAAAATGCTTCCAGAGTGGTATTGCAGCTAACGCTGAACAATTAGACAGCAGTTGAATAATCGCAAATTTTTCTCCCAATCCAAGATAGCTATCCAGATAAATAAATAAAACCCCCTGCCACATACCGACACCTACACCGCACACTAACAAGCCTGCCAGGAGGATTTGAAAAGGCTTATTGCCTTTAACAGATTGAATTATTGCCCCCAAAGACACCTTTTTATGGCTACTAATCAGATTGCCTGAAGGCGCATACTTTATCGAGAAAGCAAGGCTAATAGCCATTACTATAACAGCAGTAACAGCGATGCCATGTAAGGTCTCTGGCGTAAATTCATTAGTTTCGGAAAACGGTAACAGAGGATATCCAGACCAGAGAATAAAACCAATATAAATGCATGCCGAACGATAACCATATACTTTAGTACGGGCACTGTAGTCAGTAGATAATTCTCCACCCCATGTTATATGGGGAATCTCCATCAGGGTAAATGACAAAAAGAAAAACAGCGAGCCAATCAAATAATATGAAAAGCCGGGATTAGGTGGAGGAGAAAGCAAGAAGTAAGCAGATGCCAAGCAGCATAAACCGCCTGCAGCTACCCATGTCTTTCTACTACCGCCTGCTTTTCGATGCTTATCAGCCAGATATCCAACAGCTGGATCTGTAACAGCATCGAATATGCGAGCCAATAAAACCACAAGGGCAACAGACTTCAAGTCCAAATGAAAATATTTGGCATAGATAGCAGGTAGAATATTGAATGTCGGCCCTAGTAAAAAATATGATGCAATCATAGGCGATGCATAGGACATCAACCCAAAAGGACTTTGCGACGATTCATTATTACTGGCATTAGCAGTCGAAACTTCATTCATAGGCGTCTTCAGCAACCTCAATTATAGAACTAAAAAAGACAGGCTTAGCCCAGAGGCCAGCCTGCCATAAGAGAGGTAAACTAGAATGAAAATTCGACTTGAAGACCAACTGTTCTTGGGCGTACCCGTGACTTTTTAAGCGTTGGGTCAAAGATATTAACCCGTGTCGCACCATCCTCGTTTGTCACATTGTCAACATATAGAGTAGTCTCCCAATTTCCTTGACCACTTATAGCAAGACCCAATCTACTATTAAATATTTCATCACCAGTTGACTTAACAACACTCCCACCCACAAAGCCCACACTAGTTAACTCACTATTATAATTTGCAGAGCCAAAGACACGGCCCTCAAGACCTTTTGAATCCATAGTGAAAAAATATTCTGCATCAATAGAGGCTGTATACTCCGGTGATTCACTCAGCCTCTCACCGCTATCGAAAAGATTACCTGGCGTAACAAGCGCTGGCACATCCGCGTCCATAGTGAGATCGTTCCAACTGAAACCTAAACCCCATCTAAAGTTATCTGTGGGTGAAAACTGAAGCCCCAGATCAAGACCTAAACCACTTGCTGACTCGCCATTAAGAGGCGCTATAAAGAGGCCTACTGACAGGTTTTGTTGAACGTCTTGCCAATCCATATAGTAAAGAGCAACATCATATATGACTCGCCCATCACTCGAATTTCCTTTAGCGCCAATCTCATAGTTAATCAGAGTATCTTCCTTAAGGTCAGGAAAACCCGCGTCATTGATTTCTGGAATTTGAGGAAACCCACTGCGAAAACCTTCCGAGTAGGATGTATAAATATTTAGATCGTCATTAGCATGCCATGTAAAAACCAGCCTAGGCGACACCGTACTATAATCCTCTTCCTTAAAAATAAGCGGGATATCGGGATCACCTGAATGTTGAATATCTTCCTGATTGCTCACCTCATCTTTAAAATATCGAAGTCCTGCAGCCAACTCATACTTACCGTCGGCTAATGACCGGGAGACCTCACCAAAAACAGCGTAAGACTCGGACTCATCGGTAAAACCAATGGGTGCTACAAGAAATTCAGGGAGCGTTTGAAATACTTTATCCTCAACACTTCGATAAAATGCACCTGCAGACCATTGCCAATCGCTATCGGTCTGCGAATTTAGCCTCACCTCCTGAGAAAAAAGCGACGTATCAAATTGTGAATAAAGTACATCTAAATTAAAAATATCCAGGTTGTTAAACGCCTCATAGTCCATATAACTGGTAGCACTAATTAGTGATACTGGGCCAAAGTCATATTCAAGATTAAAAGCATAGACATCATAATCTGTACCCAGAGGATCTGGGGTAATGGTTGTGCTTACACCATCATCATTGGCATAAGAAGGCGCATCCCAATCCGAACGAGATAACCATGCCGACAGCTCCAATGATAATGCATCTGTTGGCTCAGCATTGATTTTAAATCTTGCATTACTTAACTCAGCACTATTAGCTTTATCAATATCCGGTTTATCAATCCAACCACTGAGGTCGTTATGTCCAAGCACCACTCTAGCTGCAACCTTCCCTTCTATTATCGGTATATTTACCGCCAGATCACCCCGATAATTATTACCACCTCCCTCTGTTGTTCCTCCAGAGAGACGTACTTTAAATTCACTTTCCTCAAGATTCGCATCCTTAGTAAGGATTCGAATAACACCATTTAGCGCACTGGCGCCGTAAAGAGTACCCTGAGGCCCACGAAGAACCTCCACCCGCTCAAGGTCATAAGCACTAGCATCCGGCAACGGTGAAGAACGAATAAAGCCGAAAGGTGTTTCATCAAGATAATAAGCGACAGTGCTACTACCATTAAATAGCAACCCGCTTGATGTCACACCCCTGACACTGGCTTTGTAACCACCATTCTGATCACCACCAAATAAGTTAACTCCTGGTACCATGTTGAGCTCTTCTGCAATACCATCGGCGCGGCTTTTGTCCATTGCATCACCACCCAGAACCGATATGGAAATGGGGACATCCTGAAGACTCTGCTCCCGCTTCTGTGCAGTCACCACAATCTCTTCTAACATAAATTCTGATTTTTCATTCTTAGCAACATCCTGTGCCAAAACCCCCTGTGTACTACCTACCCCTGCAAAAAACGCAACCGTAGCTGCCAATAAACTTTTCTTAGTATTCATTTGATCTCGCTCCACACTATTATCTAGTTGAGTATCAGAAGCCATTGAAACAACAATGACTCCTTTCTCGGTTACAACAGCATTGAGACGAGTCCCCTGAAGAAGATGTATGAGTGCATCTGGTAATGAGTAGAAGCCTCTAAGTGCCTTAACATTCACACTGCTGACTTCGCCAGTTTGGTAGAACAAGGAGTGGCTGGTTTTTTCCGCTAACGCATTCAGTGACTCGGATGCGTTGGATGCCGGAAGATTGAAATCGAATACGATGCCTGAGGCAACTGACTGATTGAGGCTGACAACAATGACTAACAGCCCTACAGATGCTTGCAGTATTCTTTTGCCAACCCCTCTTGTTTTACTGAATCTACTCATTATCAGCTGCCAGCATCAAACTCATTGCTTTGCAACCTACCCTAAAGAGGGAATTGGCTGCAAAGTCCATAAACTTTTTTTCAGTTTTTTTACACTTTTTGTAGAAGCCTATGGAATTCAGATGTTTATAAAGGAAGTTTCTTGACGAGAAGCGGGGATATATTTTGGCCGTAGCTGTCCGTGCAAGTATGAATACCTGAAAGGCACTTCCGTTTATCAACTGACGGCCAACTCCTTGTTTTGGAAAAGTACAATAACGGTTCAACGGGATAGGCGGATCTCTTGGTTTTTTACGTGTTTGGTTTGTATGCTAAGGGAGACCTCTATGGCTTCAAGTAAAGCATCGGTATCACCCAGTGCGAAGCGGCCGCTAATACGCACATCGCGCAGCTCTGGGTCTTCAATAATGATTTTATTGGGAACGTAGCGGCTGACTTCTTTGATCACCTTTTCCAGCCGTTCATTATCGAAGACTAACTGGCCACGGGACCAGGAGAGTTGTCGACTAAGCTCTTCATCGGCAATCGGTTGAGGCTTGGGTAGAGGTGCCTTGTTGTTG
>CAJQKX010000323.1 GCA_905479025.1 uncultured Paraglaciecola sp. | reverse complement strand
CTTTTCCAGAGACACTTTCCAGTCCGTAAACCATACCCGATACAATACCAGCCTTAACACGTTCTATATCGTCGTCGGTCGCCCCACCTCTGCTTTCAAATTCATCTAGTGAAGCACGAATAATAGTTTCTAATTGGGCCAAGTTATGACCAGGGGTAGGCAATGCCAACAGGGTAAATTGGCAACTTAACTCTCCACATCCATGGTTTGCACTGGCCTGAACCGCTTTACCGTTTTTCACCATATTTTTATATAACAGTGACGTTTGGCCGCTACCAAGGATAGACATAAGCACATCAAGCGGTGCTTCATCAGGGTGATTTGCATGTACAGTGGGAAACGACATATACACCAAAGGCAAAGACACATTATCTTCCATAGAAATGTAGCGGTCTTGCTCAAGCGTCACCTTAGCATATTCAGGTTGTGTCACTTCAGGACCTCGAGGAATGCCTCCAAAGTATTTTTTAACCCAAGCCAATGTTTGCGCTTGGTCCATGTCACCACCAATCGTTAACGTGGCATTATTCGGGCCATACCAGCGCAAGAAAAATTCTTTGAGATCGTTCAAGTCAGCACGATTGAGATCGTCTATATAACCAATGGTCGACCAGGAATAAGGATGGCCTTCAGGGAAGAGTGCTTCACCCACTCTTTCCCTAAGCAGCCCATAAGGACGATTATCATAATTTTGACCCCGTTCATTTTTAACGGTTTCACGCTGATTTTCGAATTTCTCTTTGGTAACAGCGTCCAGAAAAAACCCCATACGATCCGCTTCTAACCACAACATCCGTTCTAATTGATTCGAAGGAACTGTTTCATAGTAATTAGTACGATCGGTGTTAGTAGAACCATTTAGTGTGCCACCAGATTCGGTTATCAGCCCAAAATGTTGTTCATCAGCAACGTTTTCTGAGCCTTGAAACATCATGTGTTCAAAGAAATGGGCAAAGCCTGACTTACCGGGCTCTTCACGACCAGAGCCCACATGATAAGTAATGTCTACGTGCACCAAGGGATCTGAATTATCAGGGTGCAAAATAACAGTTAGTCCATTATCGAGCTGGAACTTAGTAAAAGGAATAACAATTTCATCCCCCTTTTTAGCTACAGAAGCAATTTTCTTTATACCTACTGGCAGAACGTTAGGCTCGGCTTGACCTTTATCGGCTTGAATAATGTCTTGATTGGGATCTTTCACATGGCAGGCAGTAAGGCATAACAAAGCCGCCATTCCTGCAACCAGTAAAATTTGTTTTTTCATAAGATGATTAACCATTGATAGAGACAAAAAATATAATTTGGTGGCTAGCGATAATACACATTTCATATCCAAAAATCACGGTCAGACAAGTAAAATTCTATGTCTACCCAGACTTAAAAAATTACAATTACATATCAAACACAATTTTAGTTTAAACTCACTACAGTTTTATTTTTGTGGTGATATTTTACAGTATGTTTTTGACACTTTTTTCCTCCTTGTTTGGGGCGATATCTTCATTAGGCTATTTTATTAACACCCTATTTTGGTTGATACCCATTTTAATTTGTTCATTTCTGAAGTTAATACCCATCAAAATATGGCAAACGTTTATGTCTTATTTACTGGATGGTTGCGCCACGTTTTGGATATCTGTCAACAGTGTCAACCAGAATCTATTTAGTCGCACAACATTTGAAGCGACGGGTCTAGAAGGGTTAAGCCTGAAAGATTGGTACTTAGTGATATCAAATCATCAATCTTGGGTTGATATCTTAGTATTGCAACGCATTTTTAATCATAAAATTCCTTTTCTAAAATTTTTCTTAAAGAAAGAATTAATTTGGGTGCCCTTTATTGGTCTGGCTTGGTGGGCGTTGGACTTTCCCTTTATGCATAGATACAGCAAAGCGTTATTAGCCAAATATCCTCATTTAAAAGGCAAAGATTTAGAAAACACCCGTAAGGCTTGCGAAAAATTCACCTTTAAGCCAGTGAGTATTATGAATTTTGTAGAAGGTACGCGGCTCACCGAACAAAAGCGGACACGCCAAGGGGCACAGTTTCAACACTTGCTCAAGCCCAAAGCTGGCGGTATGGCTTTTGTGTTAGGAGCCATGGGAGAGCAGCTACATAAATTACTCGATGTAACTATCCATTATCCACAAGGAACACCGACTTACTGGGAATTTGTCTGCGGAAACGTTAAACATGTTCAAGTCCACATTAAAGTGTTGTCTATCCATGAATTACGCAATAGCGATGCCTTTGGGCCTGGCTACTTTGACGACCATACACAAAGGGTTAAATTTCAACGTTGGTTAACAGAATTGTGGGAGCAAAAAGACCAAAATTTGCAGTTGCTTTTAGCAGAGAAACCTCGAGATGTTTAGTGTGCTGCCAAGTTTTATTGTGTTCCCTGTGCATTTGACTTTACAAATGATCAGCCTAGCGTTTTGGGCACTATGCATTACTTTTCTTGGTTTGATAAAGTTTATTCTGCCTTTTCCATTTATCATTAAACCGCTAAATATCACTCTAAATCTGATGATGTGTGCATTTGGATTTTGTAGTGTGGCCTTAATCAAATATATGAATAAAGTAGAATTAGATTATGAAGTGGAAGGTGAACTTAGCAAGAAAGAATGGTATCTGATAGTGGCAAATCACCTTAGCTGGTTAGATATTATTTTATTAACTGATTTTGCTGCTGGAAAAATTCCTGCGCCTAAATTTTTTCTTAAAAAAGAATTGATTTGGCTCCCTTTTGTAGGTCTTGGCGCATGGGCACTAGATATGCCTTTTATGCAAAGATACAGTAAAGCTTTCTTGCAAA
This sequence comes from uncultured Paraglaciecola sp., assembly GCA_905479025.1. Next base: position 279 of record CAJQKX010000323.1, on the reverse strand, counting down.
AATATCCCCACCTAGAAGGTAAAGACATCGCTACCACTAAAAAATCGTGTGAGAAATTTCGTCAGTTGCCTACTACAGTCATCAACTTTGTCGAAGGTAATCGATGTACTCCAGAAAAACAAAAAATCAAACAAAGTCCATTTAAAAACCTGATTTAGAAAAACATAGTGAAAAAATAAAAAAATAAAAGAGCAAAATGACATTTCATCTCTTTCATATATAAGCGAACTACAAGATAAAATACAAGAAATAGCTTTGACTGCTATATGTCAAAAAAAT
>CAJQKX010000322.1 GCA_905479025.1 uncultured Paraglaciecola sp. | reverse complement strand
AATTATCGCCTGAGCTCTTCGTAATGGTAGACCTGCACTCCGATAAGCTTTGCCATAAGCTTCTTGAGTGCCGTCAATCAATACATCACGAATTCCGCCTAAACCTTCTTGAAGAGCTTTGAACATCCTATTCATATAATAGTTTTGCTGAATACTACTACGCTTCAACGGATTTTTGGCTAATAACCCAACTAACAAGTAAATTACACCGAAACCACAGAAAGCTGAGAAGGCAATAAAAGGCTCAATTAGCATTAGAGTCAACACAATAAATAACATCATCATTGAACTACTTATAACATTGAGAACTGGCATTATGACGGCATAGACAAGTGCATTAGCTTTTGTTGAAATTCCAGCGATTACCTCGCTGCTGTTTCGTGCCACATGCACTGAATAGGGTTGGTAAAGAGTGCGTTTGTACATTTCAAAGCTTAGATCAGCGCCTACCGAGTGACTTAATCGCGTAAGTATGACTAACTGAAGGAACCGAATAGTCCCAGATAAAAGAGCCCCTAGCGCAAATATGATAGTAAACGGGAATAAAAGTTGGTCAGGATTAGTCAGTTTCAAAAATTGAATGAGAGGCTGAGCATATGGATGCCCATAAATACGCTCTGGATCGGTTAAAGTAGCAAGAAATGGCAAAAGTGCTCCAATGCTCAATACCTCAGCAAAGGAGGCCACTATCATAAACAAAAATAATAAACCAAATTGTAATCTTCGACGATCGTTGATTTTTTTCCAAAGACGATAGAGCAATTGGAGAAGAGTAGGTTCATTCATAAAAACTTTTCACTTTAATATCTAGTTATAAACCAAATTATCAATTCAATCTTTTCCGAACAAATCGCGAGTGAAGACCTTTTCAACGACATCCTCAATTTCAACTGTTACCCGATTAGTCACAATCAAATCACTAATTGTTTTAAAATCATCTAAGTCTCTGATTACCTTTGAATTTAAGAATTCACTATCTTGCAGGAGAGGTTCGAACACAACAACAGTTATACCTTTAGCTTTGATGCGTTTCATTACGCCTTGGATAGCACTAGCTCGAAAATTATCTGACCCTTCTTTCATGGTAAGTCGATAAATTCCAACCACTTCAGGCTGACGCTTGATGATACTGTCCGCTATAAAATCTTTACGGGTAGTATTCGATTGCACGATAGCTTTAATCAAACTCTGTGGTACATCACTGTAATTAGCCAGAAGCTGTTTTGTATCTTTAGGCAAGCAGTACCCACCATAACCGAAACTTGGATTATTGTAATGATTACCAATGCGTGGATCCAATCCAATACCATCGATAACGTCGCGGGCATCTAAGCCACGACATTCACAATAGGTATCCAACTCATTGAAGTAAGCTATTCTCATCGCTAGATAAGTATTCGAGAATAATTTGATCGCCTCCGCCTCGGTCGAATCAGTAAAAAGAACCGCTATATCGTTTTTTGATTTGATCGCACCCTCTAATAACAAATCTGCAAATTTTTGGGCATTAGTAGACTTTTCTCCTACAATTATTCTACTGGGATAAAGATTATCGTACAAAGCCCTTCCCTCCCTTAGAAATTCCGGTGAGAAAATAATACTTTCGTTACAGAAATGTTCCCTCACTTTGATGGTAAAACCAACTGGAACTGTTGATTTAATTACTATGACAGCTTCCGGATTAATTTCTATAATATTTCGAATAACGCTTTCAACTGATCCAGTGTTAAAGTTGTTAGTAATTGGATCATAATCGGTAGGGGTCGCTATAATAATAAAAGAAGCATCCAGATAAGCCTCCCTCTCATCTAAAGTGGCAGTTATATTTAGGGTTTTAGAAACCAAAAAATTTTCAATCTCACTATCAGCAATAGGTGACAATTTTTTGTTAAGCATCTCTATTTTTTTAGAATCTAGATCTAGAGCTATAACCTCATTATGTTGTGCAAGTAGTATCGCCAATGAGAGGCCTACGTAGCCTGTTCCAACAACTGTAATTTTAATATCTATGCTCCTTTGTAAGTGCCGTCTTGCACATGCCTGCACCAATCTTGATTATCTAAATACCACTGAACTGTTTTTCGGATGCCGCTTTCAAATGTTTCGATGGGCGTCCAATTTAGATCTTTTTGGATTTTTGTGGCATCAATCGCATATCGCGCATCATGCCCAGCTCTATCTTTTACATAGGTAATCAGGTCATTATAGGCTTCAACACCCTCAGGCTTCTGCGGCGCTAATTCCTCTAATAATTCACAGATGGTTTTAACAACTTCAATATTTTGTTTTTCATTATGGCCACCTATATTGTATGTTTGGCCTATCTCTCCAGTGGTTGCCACCAAGACTAATGCTTTGGCGTGGTCTTCAACAAATAACCAATCCCTAATCTGGCGCCCTTCACCATAGATGGGTAAAGGTTTTCCTTGGAGAGCGTTTAGGATGATGACTGGTATTAGTTTTTCAGGAAAATGAAACGGCCCATAATTATTTGAGCAGTTAGTGATAAGAGTCGGAAAATTATAGGTCCTGTTCCATGCTCTCACCAGATGATCAGAGCTC